>SCPX01000003.1 GCA_004298615.1 Patescibacteria group bacterium
AAATATTCTCTTTGGCGGCGACATAGGCCTGATATGAAGGATATCGATTCAAATGATCCTGATAAATGTTCGTGATTGCGGCGATTCGCGGGCTGGTGCGAATTTTTTCCAATCCTTCCAATTGCCAAGAGGACAGCTCTAAAACTATCGGCGTATTTTTTTCCGCGCGATCCGCGATATTCAGCAATGCCGTGTCCCTGATATTTCCGGCCAAAAGAGATTTGGGCCATTTCGCTCTCAATATTTTATGAACTAATGTTGAAGTAGTGGACTTGCCCTTTGTGCCGGTAATGCCGATTATATTTTTTGATTTGGCGTATTTGAAAAATAAGGCCGCTTCATTAACAATTTCCGCGCCGAATTTTTTGGCAATTTTTAAATAAGGAGAATTATACGGCACGCCCGGATTTTGCACCGCCATATCGGCCATTTTAAAGTCTTCCGCATTATGCCCGCCCAATGCGTATTTAATTTTCAGGCCTTTTAATTTATCAAGCGAAGATTTCAAAGCTTTTCGATCGCGCAAATCGGTGACTGTCACATCCGCTCCGCGCTTTACGAGCCATCGCGCCGCCGCCACTCCTCCGCCGTGAAGACCCAAACCCATCACTAATACTTTTTTATTTTTAAATTCATTATTCATAACCAAAATATTTTACGAGGGTTAGCAAATTTTCGTACGAGGACTGTTTGAGTGAAGCGTAAGCGAGCGAGTTCCGCAGAAGAAAATTTGACTAATCCGAGTCAAATCAAATTACTTCCTTAAAAGACCAATCTGTTCATTTATTTCTTCGTTTTCAATTTTTCTATAAAGCGGAACAATATCGCCGACTAAAAAATCAACCGGCTCCGGATATTGCCATAGATCTTTCGGTGCGGCCTTCGCGAACATTTTTCCGATATTTTCCGCTGTTTTTGGCAAATACGGCCGAAACAAAATCGCCAGGCATCTTATAACCTGTCCGGCCACAGCCAAATCGTTTTCCGCCTGCTCGCGGCTTGTTTTAATCGCAGTCCATGGAGCGGCCGAATTTATATAGCGATTGCCATGTTCAACCAGCGCGAAAATCTCCCGTAGGCCCTCTCTAAAACGCGCTTGCGCTATCGCCTCGCCCGCCAGATCAAAGCATTTTCTCGCTCTATCCAAAAATTCCCTTTGTTCTTTATTTATTTTTTTCGGCATCCGGACTCCTTCGGGAAAATTATTTTTTATAAAAGCCAGCACGCGATTGACGAAATTTCCAAATGTACCGATTAATTCGGAATTAACGCGCTTTTGATATTCTTCCCAGGAAAAATCAGCGTCCGCCGTCTCCGGTCCGGCCATTATCATATGATAACGCAAAGTATCGGCATCAAATTTTTTTAAAAAATCAGGGATCCATACGGCCCAATGACGGCTTTTGGAAAATTGCTTGCCCTCCAAAGTCAAATATTCGGAAGACACAATGCAATCCGGCAAGCGCAAATTCTTATCATAAGCTATAAGCATTGCCGGCCAGATAATTGTGTGAAAAATTATATTGTCTTTTCCGTGAACATAATAATGCCTGGTGTCATCAGCTTTCCAAAATTCTTCCCAAATATTTTCTTTGCCTTGATTTTTCGCCCATTCTTTTGAAGCTGACAAATATCCGCAGACCGCTTCAAACCAAACATAAATTCTTTTACTCTCATATCCGGGCATGGGGATTTCCACGCCCCATTCGGTATCGCGCGTGACTGCGCGGTCAATCAAGCCTTGTTCCAAAATTTTCAGGCTGGAATTTTTCGCATTAACGCGCCATCCCGCCGATTCATTGATCCATTCTGAAAGCTCTTTTTCAAAAGCCGAAAGTTTTAAGAAAAAGTGTTCGGACGGTTTCCAAATCGGCGCCGTGCCGCACAATTTGCAGCGCGGTTTTACCAAATCTTTCGCGTCCAAAATATTGCCGCAATTGTCGCACTGGTCTCCCCGCGCGTTCGCAAAATGGCAAATCGGACATTCTCCTTCCACATAACGATCGGGTAAAAACCGCTTATCCTTTTCGCAGTACGCCAATTCAACCTCTTTTTTATAAATCATTCCGCTATTGTAGAGTTTTAAAAAAATATCCTGAACGGTTTTTGTGTGATTTTCTGTCGTTGTTTTCGTGTAAATATCGTAAGAAAAATTCAATCCGTTAATCAGCGTATCCGCAAACTCTTTGTGATACTTTTCCGCAATTTCGGACGGATGAACTCCCAGCTTATCCGCTTCTACGGTAATAGGCGTACCGTGGCAATCGCTTCCGGAAACAAATAAAACATCGCCTTCGGACATTCTGAAATACCGCGCCAAAACATCGCCTCCAATCAGTCCGGCCAAATGCCCCAAATGCAGAGAGCCGTTCGCGTACGGCCACGCATTGCCTATAAAAAATTTTTGTTTTTCTTTGGTCATAACTCGGCTATTATACAATATTTTTTTATTTAAATCAAAAGAATGTAGAGGATATGACTGAAAATGTCAAATTGAAATTTCCGTAATTTTAAACTTAACATTATTTTTTCCAATCATACCGCTTTTTACCTCGCCAATCTTTGCTCCCATAATAATCCGCGCCAGGGGCGAATCGTAAGAAATTATTTTTTCCCCGGTCTCGGCAAATACCGCAAAACTGCCGATTTTGAAACTCTTAATTTCGCCTGTGTCCAAATTTTGAATCGTAATTATTGATCCGATGCCGACTATATTTTTATCTAACGGAAAATCCGCCTCTTTTGCTTTTTTCCGCAAATCAACTAAATCCCGCAATTGCCGCGCCAGCAAACCAAATTGCCTTTGCGCTTCTTCAAAAGGAAAATTATCATGCCAGGTTTCCGAGCTTTGCCGGGTACTCTCCCCTCCTTCTTTCAATGTTTCTTCCAGTTTATCCCGAAGCTCTTTTATTCTCGCGTCAAGCGCTTCCAAGTCCTGCTTTAAAAAATAAAATTCCTCTTTCATGTTCATAACCATAACAAATTTTTCTGAAAAATAAAAGCCAGCCGCCGGCTTTTGCTAAATCAATAAATCGGGTATAATTGGCGTATATATAATATGAATGTTATTGAAGTAAAAAATTTAGCAAAAGAATTTCAGATAAAACAAAAAAGAGCCGGATTGAAAAACGGCTTGGCTTTTTTGCTGCGGCCCGAATATAAAAATATCAAGGCGGTTGACGATCTTTCTTTTTCCGTTTCCCGGGGCGAGCTTCTGGCATTTATCGGCCCAAACGGCGCCGGAAAATCAACCACCATAAAAATGCTTACCGGCATTTTATTTCCGTCAAGCGGCCATATCAATGTTTTGGGATTTGATCCGACAAAAGAACGGCAGAAATTGGCCTATAATATCGGGTCGGTTTTCGGGCAAAAACCGCAATTATGGTATCATTTGCCGGCTATTGATACATACAATCTGCTGGCGCGAATTTACGAGCTTGATCAGCGAGAATACAAAAAGCATTTGGCTTTTTTAGTTGAAGCTTTTGAAATCGGCGATTTGCTTAATACGCCGGTGCGCAAACTCTCTCTAGGCCAGCGGATGCGCTGTGAGATAGCGGCCTCTTTAATCCATAAGCCGAAAATCATTTTTCTTGACGAACCGACTATCGGTCTTGATGTGGTGGCCAAACAGCATATCCGCGAGGTAATCAAATATCTAAACGAGAAAGAAAAAGTGACGATATTTCTCACATCGCATGATGCAGGCGATATTGAATCTTTGGCCAAACGCACCATTATCGTTAATTTTGGAAAAATAATTTTTGACGGCCCAACAGACACCTTAAAGAAAAATTACATCAAAAGCAAAATCGTAGAGCTGGTGACGGAAGATCCGATAGAAAATTTTCAATTCAGCGGCGGCACTATCATAGAAAAAGGAAAATTTGACATCAAAGTGGAATTGGATATTTCAAAAAATTCTATTGACAAACTCTTAAGCTTCGCGGTTGAGAATTTCAACATTAAGGATATCAATATTTTTGATCCGCCTCTGGAAGAAATCATCGCGGATATTTACCGCGCGCAAAAATTATGAACGGCGTTTATGCTTTGAAAATCATCAAATATTTTGAAGTGGCCAAGATTAATTATTTTAATTCCTTGGCTTATGTCATCAATGCTTTAAGCCGGAGCGGCGTCGTGGTTATCCGTATTTGGATATTCGCGCAATTATACAGGATCACTTATGCCGCCTCTGGCGCCGAAGAAATCGGCGGATTGACCGTAGCGATGGTCGTCTGGAGCCTGATGATGACGCAGAGCTTTCAATCGTCCGGAAGACCACCCGTATCGGAAATTATTGACGAAGAAGTAAAGTCCGGAGCGCTCGCCTATTCAATAAATCGCCCCTACTCTTATATTCTATTCCATCTGTCCGGCTATCTGGGAAGAAGTACTTCGAGCCTGTTTATCAATCTTTTGATCGGTTCGGCGGCATCTTTGATTCTGGTCGGTCCGGTTAAAATTACTTTATTCGGGATTCTTTTCGGGGCTATTTTAATGATTTTCGGGCGCCTGCTTGATTTTTTAATCTCTTTTATCATCGGCCTGGCCGCATTTTGGATTGAAGACACTACCGCCATTGCGTGGATTTATTCAAAAGGTCAAATGGTTTTTGGTGGAATAATTTTGCCGATCGCTTTATTTCCCGATTATTTGCAAAAAATCGCCGAATTTTTGCCGTTCAGCCAATTATTTTACAGCGCGGCGCGGCTTATCGTCAGTTTTGATATGGAATTGTTTCATAAATTCATCCTGATTCAATTTTTTTGGATCGCTTTTTTCGCGGCGCTTGCTTATTTTATTTTTAAAAAAGGCTTGAAATATGTCACAATTAATGGCGGATAAAATACAAAAAGACACCAGTCTTGGCACATATCTTTCTTTGACATGGGAAATGGTAAAAATGAATGTGCTTTCGGCCATGGAGTATCGCGTGAGCTTTGCGATGCAAGTTATCGGAATGATTATAAATGATATCGGTCTCGTTGCTCTCTGGTTTATATTTTTTGAAAAATTTCCGGAAATCCGCGGATGGACTTTTCGAGACACAGCCGCCCTCTTTGCCATTACCACCGCCCAATTTTCAATTGTAATGATTTTGGCCAACGGAAGTTTTCGCATGGCGCGAATGATCGCCAACGGCGAGATTGATAATTTTCTGTCTTTACCGAAAAATGTGCTGTGGCAAATATCATTAAGCAAAACGGAAGTTTCGGCGTTTGGCGATCTTTTGTTTGGGCTCGTTATTTATTTTTTTAGCGGTAATTTGTCTTTCGAGAGCTTTGGTCTTTTTATTCTTTTGAGCGTCATCACAGCCGTGATTTTTTTCAATTTTATCGTCATCACGCAATCAATCGCTTTTTTTACCGGCAACTTTGAAGAAGCGGCCGTCCAGCTTTTTCACGCTTTGCTCGGCTTTACGCTTTACCCGCAAACCGCTTTTTTTGGAATTTTAAAAATCATCACCCTCACGATACTTCCAGCTTTTTTTATCGCGGCATTGCCGGTTGAAATTTTCAGAAATTTTAATATTTTTTCTCTCAGCCTGATGATCGGATTCGCCGCAATCACATTTTTTATTGCGATTTTCGTTTTTAAAAAAGGATTAAGAAGGTACGAATCTGGAAATTTGATTAATATTAAAATATAGCAATTTATGTCTGACTGCATTTTCTGCAAGATAGCAAAAATGAAAACAACGCAAATCAAATGTTGACAAATCGCCTCATGTGCTTATTCTCTAATTCGCGCGAATAGGCGAATACATCAATCATTTATGTCAAAATAAAAATTGATCGGCCAATGATAATAAATCATTATATCAATACGATATTTAATGCCTTAAATAATACAGGCTTAATTGTCGCGCCAGTTTTAACCGCTGGTCTATCGTAAGTTTTTTTGAAATAATTTTTGCGATATTTTCCGTTATTACCGCTTTTTTCGCTAATTTGGAAATTTGCGGCGTAATTTTATTGAGTTTCTTGACACAGAGCTTCATATCTATTTTTTTATGCAATTTTTTAGCCGCTGAAGTCTGGAGCTGTTTTTTGCGCCAATCAATGTGATGAACAATTTTTCCAACATCTCTCCTTGAAATTTTTTCCGGATCAATTTGCCCACTATTCGCCATTTTCCATGTATGCCTAATAAGTCCCAAAATTCCTGATTTTTCCAACACATCAGCGTCATGCACGATCTTTGCTTCCGGTGTTTTTGGTTTGACCGTTCCTTCGTGAGTTGCTACGCACTCGGCGATCGCCTCAATATCCGAATCATTCAATTGGAATCGAGCAAGCACTTTTCTCGCCGCTTGTTTATTCTTCAAGTAATCAGAATCATCTCCGGCGGGCAATGCAATATCATGCAAAAGCGCGCCGGCCTCAACTATAAAAATATCGGCGCCTGTTTCTTTTGCCAGATACATTGCAATTTTTACAACCCTATAAAGATGTTTATTTCCTTTGGATTTTCCGCCAAAAGCGCGGCGCCAATCTGTTGTGATTGCGAATTTCTTGATTTTTCTCAAAATTATTCTTTTTGTCATATGATTATATGGATTGTATTAAATCAATCAATCGCTCCAGCAAAATATTCAAATCCGTTCGCGAAATTTGTTCATTGTCGGAGTGCGCGAATTTTATATTTCCCGCGCCGAATTTGATGCTGTTTTTGAAAAAAGCTATCTCGGAAAATCCCTTGCCTATTTTTACCGGAAACGGCATAGCATCGTTAATGATCGGCTTAAAGTCATTTTTAATAATCACCTTAGCGTCCAATCTTCTTAATTCTCTGTTTATGCGATCATATTCAGAAATATTATCCGGTCTAACCACAATCGTCGCTTCAGCGCGATCCGAAACAATATTTCCGGCAATCCCGCCTGAAATCAATCCGACATTAAAAGCTGTCCATTTTTTCTTTTCCAAAAAATATAGCATTGAGATTAATTTTTGTATGGCGCTATTTTGCTTATCAACGCTCGAATGAGCGGCTTTTCCTGCCGTCTGGACGGTAAAAGTTATCACTCCCCGCTGACCGGTAATAATCTCAAAATTCGTCGGTTCCTGTATTATTGCCGAATCTTTTTTACCAATAATTCCGGATCGTTTCGCTTTTTTCGCTCCGGCAAAGTCAAACTCCTCGCCAACCGTAAAAAGCAAATTAATGTCAGTCAGTTGATTGCCGACGATAATTGACGCCGCAATGCTTTGTTTATTATCGCAGGCTCCGCGCCCAAAAATATTTTGCGAATCAATCTTTAATGGAATGTTGCCGGCCACCGTATCCATATGAGCGACGAACCATTTTCTTGAATTGCCTTTTCGGGCGATGATATTAAATCGCTTACCGTCAACAATTTGTTTTCGTATTTTAAACCCTCTCAATTGCGAAACAATAAAATTTCCTATTTTTCCTTCACTGCCGGAAAAAGAAGGTATTTTAATCAGCTTCACAAGTAATTTTTCAATAGTTGTCATAAAATAAATTTGGAGAGGAAATGAAGCGTCTATGGCCGCATTTCCTCTCTAATGCAAATAATGACTCATTTCAAGGAGGCGATATTAAGCTCTATTATTCTTTTGACCGTGTCAAAGCGGGCTGGCAAAATGTGAAATAGCGTCGGCGGTAAATCCCCTCCTCTTTTTGTTGTTAAAATTTTCAATATTTCTCGCATTCTTTTTTGATGCGTTTCATTAAATACAATCACTTTCCCAAGCGGATTACCCAAAATTCCGCAAATCGGTTCAAGGTGCGCATTGGGAGAATTATCATAATATATGATATCCCAATTAATCCCGTTTTGTTCGCCAAGAAAACCGATTCCGGCAAAACGCAGACCAATTTTTTCGCATATAAATTGCGATGATGTATGCGCCTGCGTCGTTTCAACAACTATTCTCAGATTATTTTCCGAAACAAATTTCATAATTTGCGCGACTAAAGTGGTCGCCGAGCCGCGCGGACTATCCGGATACGAGACCCATCTTCCGATTTCAAAATATTCGCCTTTTCTAACCAGTGCCGCGTGTGATAAAATTTTCCCGGACGATGCGCAAAGAACCCACGAAAACATCTGTCTGTTTTGCCATTGCTTATAAATATTTTCGCGCCAATACGATTCAGTAGTCAGGGGCTGATACGGGAAATAACACACCCCGTTTTTCCCCGTCCACGCTATTCGCGTAAGATCAGATAATTGGCTAGACCAATCTTTTAGCTTGTAAATACCCGAATCCAAAGAATTAATAATCATTTTACGCCTCCTTTATTTGTTAATGAGTTTAAAGAACAAAAAACCGGCTATTTGAAGGCCGGGTGCAAAGAGTCAAATTATTGAGTTTGTTTTACTTTTTAAACTTATCGTTCTTATATTTTGACGCATTAAAACCGGCTTCCATAACAATGGCGCCGTGATAATACGCGTTTAAATCAGAATTTGTGAATTTTTTATTCAATAAAAAGCATGACATATTTTATTAATTCATATGAAGATGTTTCTTCATCCGTTCAATTTCTTTTTCCAATCTATGAACCGCGTGGAATGAAAACAATCTTTCTTGCTCCAATCCCTCCAATTTTTTTGTGTGGCCGTCAAGTATTGTGAAAACTTGACGAAATCGTTCGTCTACATGTTCGAATCGTTTATCAACTTCGTCAAAGCGCTTGTCAACCATTTCAAAACGCATATCAATCGTCTCGAAACGTTTATCAACCCCTCGAAATCGCTCTTCCATTACATTGAACCCATCGTTTACTGCGACTAAAACATCGTTCAATTCAATCGATTTTTTCTTTTTGATTCCTATTTTTTTAGCGTCCTTTTTCATAATTGATATTAAGCAATGTTATTTAAAGTGTCTTTATAATAGCACAGCCGTTGAAATGGTGTCAATGACAGACGGCTCTATACTAAATCATCCGCACAACACATTGATTTTGCACTTTGCGCTTTTACTTTTAACTTTTCACTCCAAGTGGCACCCACAAACAAAAACTCGATCCCTTCCCTTTTCCTTTGGACTCCACCCAGACGCCGCCGCCGTGCGCTTCGGAAAGTTTTATGTTGTTCTCACGAGGGGTTGACAATTAAATTATAACATGATATCATGGGTTTACAATGTATGAAATACAACCAAAACATTATTTCATTGAATTGGTGGCGGACTTTCTAGATCTTTTCGCAAAGTCCTAAATTTGTTTTGGTATAAATTCTTAAAAAATCGATTCCTCTCGGACTTTGCGGGGGGAATCTTTTTGTGTTGATGGATGGATATTTCTAAAAATATATAACCACCAGCACAAATATTGCGCTGAATTGTTCCTTACAAATAAAACTAAACAAGGGGAGGTAGATATGGATATTAAACATTTCCTGAAGGATCACGCGTATCAGAATATTCCGCTCACGTTTGATGAGGCTTATTCTCTGGGGCTTTACGCTCTCGAAGGGTGCGCGGGTAATCGGCTCGCCCAAATTCAAAGCATTGCGGTTCTTTCCGCTTTGCATTCGCGTTCTACTTACGAATGGCAGTCGAACCGCGAGGCGGAATATCGCCACCAACATCAGTTACCGAAAACATCAGCCGAGCAAATCGCTGGAATTTGCGCATCGATTTTTCAGAGCGATATTGCCAAGTCGCAGTTTGGGTTTCTCGAGCCGGACGTATCGTATGTTATGGATAACTGCGGAATGGGAGGAGATCTGATTGTAACCGCGAATGTGAGTACGATAGCCGCTTTTATGGCATCGGCCGCTGGAATTCCAATGTGCAAGCACGGCTCGCCGGCAAACGCAGATAACGGACGGCACGGCAGCTCTGACTTTATTTCCTTGCTCGGTATCAGCACTTATGCCGACAAAAAGATGGTTGAGAAATGCGTTGAAGAAGAAGGATTCGGCTATACGGAGGCCCTAGATGTTCGTTACAAGCGGATTCATTTACAAACTCACACGATTGCTATGCTTCCGCATATGAACGACATTATCGGGCCGATTACAAATCCGTTATCAACCCGCCTTGTAACTAGACGCGTATTGGGAGTGAATCACCTCATTCCCCCGCGCGTTATTGCGGAAGCCTATCAAATCCTCAACGAAAGGGGTGTAACAAATTTGCAGCACGGAATTTTTATCCGCGGGTTTGTTGATAATTCTCGCTACGACGGCATGGACGAAGTTTCCATATGCGAAGGCGGTACGCAGGTCGCGGAGCTTAGAGACAGCTCAATTTATGAATACGCTTTAAATGCGTCCGACTTTGGTCTTGATTCTGTTACACCTGAATCAGTATCTCCGCCAAACGGCATAAGTAAAGGTGAATTCTCGCTTAAGATTCTAAAAGGAGAGATCTCCGGTCCTCCGCTGGAAATGATTTTAGCCAACGCGGCGCTTCTTTTTTATCTTGCGGAATATTCGCGGGATTTAAAAAAGTGTTATACGATTGCCAAGACCATTCATGAAAGCGGCGACGCTTACAAAAAAATGTTAGCCGTTAAAAAACGGCTTCCGAAATAATCAAGGGGGCGGTGATTCGCGTCATCGCCCCCTTTCTTTTAAAACTTCTAAATAAGCTCTACAATTTACACATTGAATTATGACCTTGTCCGGAATTTTTAAAAAAAGCAAAAATATTGTAATAGGCGCGGTTCATTTTCCGCCTCTTTTGGGCTATAAAGAATTCCCAGGGTTTGATGTGGCGCTTAAAAACGCTATTGCGGATTTGAGAGCGTTTGAAAGCGGCGGCGTTGATGGCGTTATTTTTGAAAATAACTATGACATTCCTCATAAAACAGCGGTAGACGCGCCTATTATCAGCTCAATGACTTTTTTAGGCCAAGAATTGCGAAAAACAACGCGCCTGCCTTTAGGTATAAGCGTTTTGTGGAACGATTATAAAGCCGCGTTATCAATAGCAAAAATACTTAATCTGCAATTTATCCGCGTACCGGTTTTTGTTGACAAAGTTCGTACGGATTACGGCATTGTTAATGGAGTTCCGAAAAAAGTTATTGATTTCAGAAAATCAATCGGCGCGGAAAAAGTCGCTCTATTTACCGACATTCATGTCAAACACGCGACCTTATTGTCCAGATACGACTTGATAACCTCCGCAAAAATGGCGATTAAAAACAAATCCGACGCACTAATTATTACCGGCAAATGGACCGGAAACGCTCCAGCTGCGACTGGAGTGAAAAATCTACGGAGTAAAATAGAACAGTTTCCGATTTTAATAGGTAGCGGAGTGAATGAAAATAATGCTAAAAAATTGTTTAAATTTGCAAATGGAGCCATAGTAAGCACATCACTGAAAAAGGGACTTGGAAAATCAAAAGAAGTTAATGTAAAATCATATAATCAAAGAATGGAAAAGAGTAAAGTAAAAGATTTGATAAAAAGCCTGAAATAACTTATTAAAGAGAATAAAAGAGGGTCTCTACCTGTAAAAAGTAAAGACCCTTAGCGTATTAGTAATGGATTTTTTAGCTCAGTTCTGAAAACAAACCGGACATCTGATCTCACCGCCATCTTTTGATGCGGCGCCAAACTTCAAACCGCAATCGTCGCATTGATAAACAAACAGGTCTATGTGCGTAATTCCATCCAATTTTTTTTCAATCATTTTTTTACAAATAGGGCAATGAATCTCGCTCTCAGCGTCAAACATAGCCCCAAAATATAAGCGGCAATCCGGACAATAAAAGTTTGAATTTCCGACTTGATTCGATATAGCCATCTATATCACCTCCTGTCCACAATCGTTGAGTGTCTTATTTTGCGGAAAACAAATCAGCATAATTGTATCCGACGGCTTTACGAACTAATTTCATTGTTTCTTCCCCGATTTCAACAGCCCGAGCGCATCCATCTTTGAGGACTTGCTGAATATAGTCCGGGTGTTTCTCAAATTCATTCCGGCGCTTCTGCATCGGCCTCAAAAAATTCATCAATACTTCAAAAAGATGATTCTTCAGCTCAATATCACCAATGCCGCCAACTTGATATTTGTTTTTCAAATCGGCAACCCTCTCAAAGTCTGAGTCAAATGCGTCAAGGTAAGTAAAGACCACATTACCTTCAATGTGTCCCGGGTCACTGGCGTGCTTGCGTGTCGGATCTGTGTACATACTCATTACTTTTCTGCGGACTTCTTCGGCCGAATCCGATAAATAAATAGCATTGCCAAGACTTTTACTCATCTTACCTTCACCGAATATACCAGGGAGTCTAGGCGTTTCACTGATAAGCAGTTCTGGCAGTGGAAATACTTTGCCAAAAACTTTATTAAAACGATTTGCTAATTCTCTTGTTTGCTCTATGTGCGGCCTTTGATCCTCGCCAGCCGGCACGCAATGCGCCCGAAAAAGCAAGATATCAGCCGCCTGAGATACGGGATAACCGAGAAAGCCATAAGTGATATTGTCTTGCTCGGAATCAACTCCGATTCTTTGCGCCTCTGACTTGACTGTCGGATTACGCCGCAATCTGGAAACTGTTACCAACATCGAAAGATATACGGTCAATTCGGCTAACTGGGGAACGACCGATTGAATAAAGATTGTGGTTTGAGCGGGATCTATTCCTGCTCCAAGATAATCAAGCGTTATTTCCTTAATATTGGTCTTAACTTTATGACTATCTTCAAGATGATCTATCAGTACTTGAAAATCAGCGATAATGATAAATGTATTGTACACATCCTGCAGTGCAACGCGATTTTTTAAACTCCCGACATAATGACCAAGATGCAGTTTTCCGGTCGGCCGATCACCGGTGAGTATTGTTTCTCTTTGATTTTTCATCGTTATTCCTCTCTTTCTTTGTTTTATGCTTTTATGACTCAAATCAATTCTACTGTTTACTTCCCATTGCTATAATATAGGCTCCTCCATAAAGACGGGAGAGATTTTCTTCAATCTCACTCATCGGTCCTCTGATATTATCGTTTTCAAAGATATTCTGAGGCAAGATCGAAGAAATTGTCGGATAGGTGAAAATATCGGTCAAAGTAAGCCCGCTTTTATCTAATAGCTCGTGGATTTCAGACACAGTGTAAGGTCGGGCGTATACAGAGTAAATCTCTCCCCGGTAGTGGACATCCAGACAATGCTTCGTCATATTTATTTCTGCGGCAAGGGGTGTAGGCCAGGGTAAGAAGCGCCAACGATAAATAAGCGCGTCAGCGTTATAAAACGACATAAGGAAACGACCGCCTGGCACTAAAACACGCTTTACTTCTTTCAGAACATCGGCGATATTTTTAATGTCGCTCCCGGTTCCAAGACTCATTACTACAAACGAAGCTTCATTCTTATCTCGCGGTATGCCGTATTCGAGGTCTATAGCAACAAACGACACTGTTCCGTACCGGTCTGGGTCACTTTGTTTTATGATTTCGCTCGCTTCGGAAATCATGGCCGGACTAATATCGTATCCAAAAACCTGAGAAAAACTTTTACTAAGTTTGCGAGTTCTTCGGCCAGTGGCGCATCCTAGATCCAGTGCTATATTTTTATCGATCAGATGACTGATTTCCTGTTCAATAAGACGCCCTTCAAAACGAAAATACATTTTCGTGGCCGGGTATGCAGTCGCATAATCTTGATCATATCGGGGCGCCCATTTTTCCGTCAACCGCAGAAGATTTCTTTTTAGCAGCGCGTTGTATTCTTCATCGCTCACAGGGGTGATTGGTAAAGGAGTTTGTCGTTGATGTTGGTCAAATTGTACGCGGCACGACTCCGCGATAACTTGATACATAATCGCGGAAATAAAATTTGGATTTAATCCGCTTTCGTGCGCCCATTCCTTATATTGAGATAATCGCGCATCCTCTATATCCTGGCGAAGAATAAGCTGATTTTTAACGCGTTTATATTCTTCTACCTTTCGCGCAATATCCATGCGGCGCGCAAGAAGGTTAATAAGGTGACGGTCAAGCATCCGAAGTTGCCGCCCTAACTCTTCTAAGTTTGGTAATATAGTCTCCATGACACTCTCCTTTGACTTGTAGTTATTTATTGATATTAGCTTATTTTTAACCAAAAGGTTGAAAATTCTTCAGAATTTTCACTTAGCGTTATGACCCGCTTGGCTGAAATAAAGCGTTGTTAAAGAACCAATTTGTCTTCATCTTACCGAACCTAATGGTTTTGTCAATAACGCTGGACTCTATAAAAACGCCTGCAATTTTGCGCAAAAACGACGGTATGGTATAATATTGTTACGAAAAATCATTAATTACAAAATTATTCTTGCTTTTAATTGGTGAAAAATTATGAGAAAGAGAAGGATTATTATTGACACGGATCCCGGACATGATGATGCTCTAGCTATAATACTCCTTGAGAAATCTGGGTTGTTTGATGTTCGCGCAATAACAACCGTTGCTGGGAATAGCACAATCGAAAATACCACCAATAATGCGCGATACATACTTGACTTACTAGACAGCGTTACGCCTATCTTTTCTGGCGCAGCCGCTCCTCTGCAAAGAGAATTGATACGGGCTGATGTGCATGGAGAAAGCGGACTAGCCGGAGCAGACATTAAAAAAAGTGAGCCACTCTCAGGGAACGCAGCTGACAAAATTGTGGAAATTGTAAAAACCTACCCGGGCGAAATAACAATCCTTGCCTTGGGACCGCTTACCAATCTTGCTCGGGCGTTTCAAAAAGATGAGACTATCGTTCCCATGATTCAAGAAGTCGTAATGATGGGAGGAGCAATTGCTGTGCCGGGCAACAAAAATCGCGTAGCAGAGTTTAACATCTTCGTTGATCCTGATGCGGCTAATATAGTATTTCGCGCAGCGGTACCAAAAGTATTAATGCCGCTTGATGTTTGTAATCACATTTTTTTCACTTTAAAAAAATTTGATGAACTCAAAAATACCAATCTCTACAAACCTATTAAAGATATGATGATCCATTATATTCAAGGCGTCCTCAGATTTGAGAAAATAGAAGCGGCAATAATGTACGACCCCTTGGCGGCATATTATTTAATTAATTCTAACGCATTCACTGCTGAATTGATGGATGTGCAGGTGGAAACTCAAAGCGAGTTGACGCGCGGGATGACGGTTGCCGACAGAAGGATATGGGGTGAAAAACATCCTAATGTAACAGTAGTATTATCGGCCGACAGAAATCTGTTTATAAGAGATTTTCTTAAAATATTGAAACGGGACTAATCGCTTCAAAAAAAGAAAGGTCTAATTCAGTGAAGAATCAGACCTTATTGGTTTTATAGCGCGTTAAAGTTGTCGAAGGCATTCGATGACACCCTCTGTGAGGGATCGTTCAGCCACGAATGCTGATTTATCCTTGTAGAGCGGATCGGCATTGCCGACAGCGTACTGCGCCACATGAGGCAATCCAAGGAAATCTGACATACTGTCGCCAATCATCACTGTTTGTTCTGGTTTGAGGCGGTCTATCAAAGTCGAGACGCCACGCCACTTTTCGGTGGAAAGTGCGTGTATGATCAAGATGCCATATTTGGGATTCTCATCCCAGAATAGGTCATTTTTATTCCTGCCAAGCGACCCTACTATTTTAGCAACGATCCGGCTTGCGTTCGCAAGAAGTTTAGCGTCCGGAATAAGCGATGGCCTATTCTGCTCGAGGCGGCATGCAAAGAAAGAAAAACTTGACGTCCGAAATCCGTTCACTGCAAAGACGTGTGTCGTTAACGCTGCGCTGAATATCCGGTCTTTCACGATTCTCGTCGCGTCTCCAAGTATGATGGTTGCTTCAGGAGAGTCTCTCATTATCTCTCTGATGAACAGCTCTCGAAGTTCGCGAAACCATCCAGTTATGGAAATTTCTAGAACTTCTTCGGTTTGCTCAACTGCATCCCACAAAACTGCGCCGCGCTCCGCCACTATGGGCCCGGTTAATCCGAGACGTTCGGTCCATTGACGAAGTGTTATGACGGCGGAGTCTGAGCATAGTCCGATGTGAATGTCTCTGCTCGCTAACTCACGCACTACGGCACAAAGTTCATCCTTTGGTGCGGTGAGATTATAATTTGCGTCGATCAGTGTATTGTCTAAATCTAAAAGTACAAGCTTCATTTCATCTCTCCTTTCATTTTATTAGTGACTAGTGTTCTGAATTTCGGGAATGAGGGACTCGCACCCCTTCTTTGGATGCTGTATGCGGCCGCCTTTTGAGCAAACGCCAGACTTTCATCAAACGGATAACCCCGATGCAGAAACGCAACCAAAGAACCGCAGAAACAGTCGCCCGCACCGGTGGTATCAATCACATGGGCAATATTTTGAGCGGGTTGCTTAATTATTCGGTCTTTGTGTATGGCTAAAAGGCCGTTTTCGCCAAGCGTAACCACGACTGTTTTCTTTCCAATTTCTTGTCGCCACCGCAAAGCCATATGTAAGGCGTCGTTCGGTGAAGGAATTGAATTAGTCAAAGCGACAACCTGCGCCAATTCCGATTTATTGAATATAAACATGTCTGTTTGTTCGATGAGCTCGCGTGGAATTGGTTGTAGCGGCGAGGGATTGAGAACCGTTATTGCTCCTAAGCTTTTTGCTTTATTGAATGCATAATTGATGAGATCTGGGGAAACTTCAAACTGTGAGATTATATATCGAACAGTCGAACCTTGCCGAGTTAGATATCCGTCAACTATTTCTCGTCGAAGCAATGCGTTGCTTCCCGGTATGACAACGATTTGATTGCTTCCCTCGCCGTCAACCGTTACGACTGCCATACCAGATGATGATTTGGACTGCGCAACATCATTAATGTTCACGTTGGCCGCAATTAAATGATCGCGCAGAATTCTTCCAAACTCATCATTACCGAGTAATCCGATTAAATCCACTGGAACACCCATATTGGCGACCGCAATGGCTTGATTTGCGCCCTTACCTCCGGGCATGAGTTCACAGGAAAGACCTGTGATTGTTTCACCTGTTTGAGGAAATTTATCGACACGGATAATCATGTCCATGTTGATACTTCCCAACACGCAAATTCTCGAATTCATGTCTACCCCTCCTTTTGTTGATTACATGGATTGAAGGTTAATATTTCAAAGAACAGCTTTCGCACTATATTACCAAGCGCGTGGTGTTTTTGTCAACCTGACGCACTAGACACAAACATTAATCCACAAACAACCTATTACGAGCTAATCGGTACCCACAAACAAAAACTTGATCCCTTCCCCTTTCCCTTGGATTCCACCCAGACGCCGCCGCCGTGGGCTTCGCTTAATTTCTTAGCGATATAAAGACCGAGGCCGGAGCCGTCCGGATTGATTTGGGCGATTCCTTTCACGCGGGAGAATTTGTCAAAAAGCTTTTTCGCGTCTTCCGGATCCAGGCCCATGCCGGTGTCATGCACTCGAACGGCAATTCCTGAATCCGGTATCTTGGAGCCTGAATCCTGAATCTTGAATCCTTTGTTATCGTCATTGTTATTGTTAACAGCTAACTGCTTTGGCCGCGGCTCAATGCCTGCCTCCACCCACACCTTGCCGCTCGGCGTGTATTTGATCGCGTTGTCAACAAAATTTAGAATCACATCGCGGAGCTTGTCAAAATCGGCGATGAAAGGCGGGATTTTTTCCTTGGGTTCGTCAAAATACAGATCCAGCTTCTTGGCTTTGGCCTGATTGGACATTTCCGTAATCACGGATCTAATCACATCGGAAATCTGCGTCTCCCGCTTGTCCAAATGAAGCCTGCCTGCCTCAATGCGCGATACATTAAGAAAAATATTGATGAGCCTGATCAGCCGCTCGGAATTATCAAGCATTTGCCGCATTATCCCCTTTTTCTTGTCATCCAGCGCCCCGAAATCGCCGTCTATTAGCATTGACAAATATCCCTTGATTCCGGTCATCGGACTCCTTAGCTGATGCGAAGCGATTGAAATAAATTCCGATTTGGTCTGATCCAATTCTTTCAAATATTCATTGGCTTCTTCCAATTTTCCGGAATAGCTTTTCACCGCCTCATAGAGCCGCACATTCCTCACCACGATTCCCATCTGATCGGCCAGAGAACGCATCATTTGCAATTCCTGGTCCGTCACTTCCCCCTGATTCTTATTCAAACCGAAATTGATGAGCCCGATCGTTTCATTTTCCACAAAAATCGGCACGGCCACCACGGTTTTCATTCCCAAAAGCTTTTGCATCTCATCTATTAAAATCTTAGGCAAGGGCGGATGAACAAAATCAGAAAATTTGTTGCTCATTTTCATCGTGCCTGATTTTACCGCTTGGGCGTTCAGATTATTATCCGCGTCATTGATCACATATTCAAAAGGCGATTTGGGCATAAGCTTGATGGCGCTCTGGGTGAGCGGAGTCCGGGTAATGGCGCTCGGCCGCAAAATCTTTTTTTCTTTGTCGTAAAAATAAATAATCCCGCCGATGTAGCCGAGCTCGGTCTGGATGGAATCGGCGATCGTCTGGGTGATCTGCGCTAAATCCAAAGTCCTCGTGATAAGATTGGTGATTTTTTGCAAA
>SCPX01000056.1 GCA_004298615.1 Patescibacteria group bacterium
GCTGAAAACTTCCAGTGATTTTTGAAAAATATCTTTGGCGTGCAAGCCGGTTTTGGCGGAAATAAAAATCATTGGCGCCCATTTCAGGAAAGGAAATTGCCGGCCGAAAAAGTCTCTGAATTTTTCCATTGTTTTTGAGGTTTTGTCCGGAATCAGGTCCCATTTGTTGGCGACGACAATCATCGGTTTCCGGCTTTCGTGGATCATGCCGGCGATTCTTTTGTCTTGCGCCGTAATTTCAGAAGCCGCGTCAAACATGAATAAAACAACATCGGATCGCCCTATGGCGCGCCAGGTGCGTGTGGCGCCGATGCTTTCCGTCTTGGTGGCCATTTTGGCGCGGCGGCGCAATCCGGCCGTGTCTATCAAGGTGATCGCTTTTTCGTCCCATTCAATATGGGAATCAATCGGTTCGCGCGTGGTGTGGGGGATTTCCGAAACAATCATCCGGCTCTCGCCCAAAAGAGAATTGACGAGCGATGATTTTCCGACATTTGTTTTACCCACTATTGACAGACGCATAATCGGTTTATCGGATTTCTCTTCCGGCGGTTTTGGTTTGATTGTTTTAACCACCGCGTCAAGCAGATCGCCGATACCGCTGCCGGTCAGGGCCGAGGTTGGAAGCACGGACTCCACGCCCAATTGATAAAATTCCGCGGCCAGGCTTCGCAAATTTCCGGAATCGGATTTATTAGCCGCCACGATTATCGGTTTATGGTATTTTTGAAGGTCTTTGATCCAGTCCCTTTCAAAAGGAGACAGGCCTTGCCTTACATCGGTGACAAATATTATAATGGATGAATTTTCAAGCACTTCGCCGATTTTTTTCCACACCGCCTCGTCTATTTCATCTTTTCTCTCAAGGTCGGCCCCGCCCGTGTCCGCGAAAGTGAGGTCAGTATTTTCCCAAACGGCCGGCTGGATATTGAGATCTCTCGTCAAATGTTCCTCTTGCGCGACCAGGGCCTTGTGATCGCCGATGATGCGATTAAAAAGGGCGGACTTGCCAACATTGGTCCGCCCGACGAGAACGATGAGATTGGAAAATTTGAGATAAGATGGCCGTTTTTTCATAAAGTTTTATCCATTATTATCACGAAATCCGGCGCCGGTTGGCCGTAAGAAGCATTTTTATTGACATCTTGCTTGGGGTGTTCGGGCAATCCAATGCTTGAAGGCAGGCTCTGCGCTTTGGGAAAAACTTCTTTAATTTTTTTAAGAGAATTCGGTTTCTTGCCGGAAGAAAAATCAGACAAAAGCGGCAGAACCTGCAATTGATCCGAAGAAATTTTTTCATGGCGCACTATGACTTCAATGCCCCATGGTTCCAACGCATGTTTTGCTTTTTCAATTTCTTTGGCCGCCGCGTACGGCGCGAAAAGGTCAAGTCGCGTTTTTTCATTTGAAATGGGAGAGTAATTGAAAATATTTTTAGAAAATTCTTGGATTTCCGAAAAATCTTTTTCTCTCGGCATCAGCAGATACGCTCCGTCTATGCCGGTCTCGGCTTTGAGCATTCCGGCTTCGTTATTTTCCAAAACTTTCGAGGCCACGGAGCCCGCGCCAATTTTTTCAGCGTATGAGCGCAGACGCATTATTTCCCATAATTTCAGATTGGTCTTGATGTGATTGCCGAGATCCTCGGCCGTTTTGGACACCGCTTCCGGATTGGCCAGAAATTCCAAAGAGAGCATCTTGTCTTTGAGCGCCATAATGACTTTTTGCTGGCGTCTGGACCGCGCGAAATCGCTCCCTTCGCCATTATTGCCGTGACGGGAGCGCGTATATTTCAGGGCTTTGTCGCCGTCCATCTTTTGGGGACCGGCTTTGAATGAAATGGTTTGATATCCGAAGTTGGTCGTGGGATATTCGTAGTCGGTAAACGCTTTGTCAACATCAATATTTACGCCGCCCGCGTCGTCCACGAGTTTTTTAAATCCGGAAAAATCCACGCGCACATAATAGGGGATGCTGGCATTTAAAACATTTGATAAAATACGGGCCGTGAACATGCCGCCGCCTCCGGGCAGATCATCCACTTCGCCAAAAGCATTGGCATTATTGATTTTTCTTTCGCCGTAGCCGGGAATATTCACGGTCAGATCGCGCGGGATGGATAAAAGGACCACTTCTTTTGTGGATGGTTTGATGTTGGCTAAAATTATCGTATCGGCCAATTGCCCTCCTTCGTGCCCTTCGCCGCCGATGCCGATGAGCAGGACATTGACGCGATCTTCATTTTCGCCCACCAATTTTTTATCGCCGCTTTGGATAAATCCGATGATTTCACCGAAAAAAGACGAATCATTCAGTCCGGCAAAAACCGCATTCCCTGACCGTACCACATGATAAGACGCCAGTCCCAAAAATACCGCAAATCCGACAATCAAAACCGCAATAATCCTTTGCCAAATTCGGCGCGGTTTATAATGCAGTTTTTCTCCTTCCGGCTTCTTTTGTTCTTGTTCCGGTTTTTTGTTTTCAGAAATCATACTCAAATTATGCGCTTATAGCGCTCTTAAAATCAATTAAAGCATAACAGAATTTGGCGCTTTAAGCAAATTGTTTGGCAAAAAAAGCAGCTACTTTAAAAATAGCTGCTTTGAAGAAGTGGGAGTAGCGCTCCCGATTGTGCGATTTTTCGGCGTGTCAGTAAAGACTAATCTGTGTTTTCGACACACAGACATCTGTCGCGAAATGCGGGAGGAGTTGAGATTATCACCGCATTCCGGACAACACGGATAGGAGTAGTTATTCTGCCAAAAAATCAATCCTATGACAATAGTGACAATAATAATATAGACACCAACAATAATAAGTGCGTTCATTGTCGACCCTCCTTTGCCCCCCCTCGTAGCTTTACGCGAAGGATGGGCGTTGTTGATTGTGTTTTAAGAACTTTAACGCTTTATAGTATAGCATAAATTGCGATTTGTCAATAGGGTATTGATTAGGGTATACTTACCAAATTAAAGCGATTACAAAAGAGATTATTCTAAGCATTATTATTAGAACATTATGTCTACTCTAATTTTTGACATTGAGACAGTCGGCGTGAATTTTGACACGCTGGACGAAAAAACAAAGGAAAATCTGACCGCTTGGATAAAGCGGGAATCGGAAAGCGATGCGGATTATGAAAAATCTTTGGAAGTGCTGAAAGCGGGGCTGGGATTTTCGCCTTTGACCGGAGAAATCGTCGCGATCGGCGTTTTGGACGCGGACAAGGAAAAAGGCGTGGTGTATTTTCAATCGCCGGAAAAAGATATTGAAGATTTTGAAGAAGGAGGAATAAAATATAAAGCGATGGGCGAGGATGAGATGCTGGCCGCTTTTTGGGAAGGCGCCAAATCGTATCAGGATTTTGTATCGTTCAACGGCCGCGCGTTTGACGCGCCTTTTCTGAATATTCGCTCGGCCATACATCAGATCCGGCCGTCGGTTGATCTGATGTCCAACCGATATTTATCATCGCAAAAATACGGCCCGCGCCATATTGATTTAGCCGATCAATTCACTTATTACGGCGCTATGCGCAAGCACCCTTCGCTTCATCTGCTGTGCCGCGCCTTTGGAATCACCAGTCCCAAAGAAGGCGAGGTGACCGGCGATCAGGTCGGGCAACTTTTTTTCAACAAAGAATACGAAAAAATCGCCCGCTACAACGCCGGTGACCTCTTCGCCACCAAAACGCTTTTTGAATATTGGAATACATATTTGAAGTTTTAAGGAAGCATTATTGATAATCTTTAATAAGGGCATGGGAAATAACCAGAATCTACGCGTTGATCAGGTATTAATTTTTATTGGCGGCTTACTTATATTGGGTGCAATGTATTCATTGTGGTTCGGAGCAACAACATTGACATGGCTATTGGTATATAACGGGTTGGGGCTTATATTTATTGGACGATTTTTTAAAGGCGCGATATTTGGTAAAACTAATGGCAGAATATTGAGAATAACTTTAAAAGAAAAAGAACGAGCAGAAAATGGTAAAATTGTAGAAGAACAAGAGTATAATAAATACGCAATAATCGGATTTTTTCTTTCGTTTTTCGCAATGTATGGCGGTAATTTATTTGGGGTTGTTGGATTTCTCTTGGGAATTGTTGCTCGACTTCAAATTAAACCAAATGAAAAGGGAAAAGGATTGGCGGTTACTGCTATTATTATTGGTTTTATTTGGATTTTTGTTATTAATTTAGCGAAAAGACTCGCATAAAATTTTTTAATTAGGGGGTTTTTAAGTTATTACTGATCATGGCTTTTAGTATAATGGCGATATGAGTAATAGTTTTGAAATTGCGTTACAATGGGTAAAAAACGATTTGCCGACGCAAATGTATGGTTATTGAATTAAGAAAATTTGGGGACATTCTGATTTCGCATCCGGCCGGCCGGGAGGCGTATTTGGCTATGTCGGCGTATTTGCTTAAAGGCGTCAAGAAAGATGAGAAGATAATTATTGATTTTGCCGGCGTAAAAGTATTGACTCCTTCTTGGGCTGATGAAGTAATAACCAAATTGGCGCAGAATTACGGCATCCAATTAAAAAATGCGGACAATCCGACGGTTAAGGCGACTCTGAAAACTCTGATCCAATATTCCAATTTGAAATTTTAAAAGAAAAACAGCCCAAAGGAATTCCTTTGAGCCGGAGTTGTTCTTGTTTAAAAAATCAATCTAAATTTTTTTTGCTGTGAATCGCCGCTTCCTCTTTTTGTATGGGCGGGGGCGTACCCATGCCGAAGAATTTTTTGCGATTGAGCAATTTTTGATACGCATCGGCGATTAATTGGCAATTTATGGTGGCCACTTTGGCGCGTTTATAATCCTGGTGATGATGATCGGGGTGGTGCAGGCGCATTAACGAAAGATAGCGCTTGCGAAGCGTTTTATTTTTAGGCCATTCCATTACCCATTCTTCTTCGGGATTTTGCGGAATATCCATTCCAAAAAGAGAATAAATCAATTTATGGAATTCTTTGCGATAATCATTCAGCGGATACGAAGCGGGAAATTCGTAAAAAATAAAAGCTCTCCACAGAGGGGCATTGGGACGAAATCTATTGCCCTTGAGATCTCTCAATGTTACGCCTCGCGCGTTTTTCCAAACTAAATCATTGAGTTTGTTTTCCACCGTTTCTTTTGTCCAGGAAGACGGAAAGCCGTTTGGCTTCAGCGCCCGGGTGACGGAATTGTCCGCGACTCCGCAAAAGAGAGCAATCTCTCCCGGTCCGGCAGATGGTTTATCTGATAAATATAGGCATATTTTTTCGTTTAAATCATCCGCTTTTAAGTCTTTTATCTCGTCGCTATTCATATTCACCTCCTGATTGTTTGATTTATCAGTGATGGTTATAAAAGAACAAAACCAAAAAATTGGCTTAATCGGGATTTTTATCATA
The DNA here is from genome assembly GCA_004298615.1 of Patescibacteria group bacterium. GTDB lineage: Bacteria > Patescibacteriota > Patescibacteriia > SCPX01 > SCPX01 > SCPX01. Next base: position 5,415 of record SCPX01000056.1, read on the forward strand.
TTTTATCTTCCTCGTCAAGGGTTTTTTTGGGGTTGACTTTTTCGGGCGAATTTTCTACAATGAGTAGTAGAAACGGATATTATACGCTTATTACAATTAATCATTACAATCGTATGTTGCGGCCTTTAGGCATATTGGAGCAGGAAATAATGGACATTCTTTGGAAAAAGAAAGAGGGAAGCGTGCGCGATGTTTTTGAAGAATTGAAAAACGGCAAATCAATCGCTTACACCACTGTTTTGACTGTGATGAACCGTTTGGCGGCCAAAGGCTGCCTCAAGCGCAAGGCCGACGGCAATGCTTTTATTTACCAGCCGGCGCAAACTCAAGACAAATTTTTAAGCGGCATTATTAAAAAATTCTTAACAGGCTTGTCAAAAGATTTTGGAAAAGAATTGGTAGCGCGCCAATTTGCCGAAGGCATAGAATCGCTTGATCCGAAAATTGCCAGGGAATTATTAAAAATTTCTAAAAAATAATGAAAAGATCAGCGTCTTATTATTTTTGGCTGATAATCACTTTGGGAGGTATTTTCCTTACCGTTTTTTTTATTGTCCTTTGGAATGCTATGCCTTTCGCCGCTATCGGTTGGCACGCTCTTTTGGGGCACATCAGTGATTTTTGCGAACGATTGAATAAAGTAAATAAATTGGTATTGTACGGAATCACTTTCGGATTTTTTATTTCGGCGTCCGTAATGCTTTATGCTTTAGTAAGGATATTTTCAGCAGCCGTGAAAACGGCGGCGATGACGCGCGAAACAGATTTTAACAAGATGATGAATAAGAAAATCGTGCGCGCGATAAAGCGTTCCGGATTGAAATTATCGGATATTAAAATTACGGGCGGCGGGCAAACGCCATTTTGCGCCGGACTGCTTCGGCCAAAAATTTTGCTGACAAATTCATTTGTCGGAAAATTGAATATCAGTGAGCTCACCGCCGTTTTTCTTCACGAGAAAAAGCATTTGAAATCCTCAGATGTTTTAAAAACTTTAGCGATTCGCTTTTTTTGTTCGTTACTTTTCTTTCTACCCGCCGTTAAATTATTGGTGAAGAAATATTATTTATCTTCGGAATTGGAGGCGGATGCCATGGCTAGCGCCGGTTTTAAATACAAAGCGCCGCTGCTTTCGGCAATGGTGAAAATATATAAAGAACATCGTATATTTTCTCAAGCGCCGGGAATTGCATCGGCCATTGATTTGCGGCTGGGATTTTTATTGAATCTTGAAGATTTTTCCAAAATCAATTTAACTAAAAAACAAATACTTTCAAGCTTTTTATTTTTGACTTTTTTCACGGCAATTTTTTTGGGGAGTTTTCACTTCAATCATGCTCTTTCCATGGAAGTGGTGAAATTCCAAGACGGCCAAATGACGCCGGTCAACTGGAATCAAATTTCATTTTTCAATTCTTCAAATTTATATTTGACGCCGATCAATCAGACAAAAAATATTACCCAATGCGCCGGACAAGCGGTTAATTTTTCGCACCTATGAACGAAGATAAGCAAGTAAATGAAAATCAGCGCGAGGAAATGAAAGACGAGATTTATCACAAAGAGCAAGAAATTGAGGAGGAAATTTCAGAGCTAAAGACAGAGCTGAAAGGCTATAAAAAGGCCATTCATCAATTGGATCGTGAAGGCCGCGGCTGGTTTCGTTTTTGGATGATTCCTTTGGTAATAATTCTGGTTGGCGGCGGAATTTTAGGATTTATTTTTATTTCGCAATTCATCAAATACTACAATTTTGCCAAAGAGGGGATACCGCTGGAAATTCTTTCGCAATCGTCCAGTCAATTCACTCAAACCCCGGGGATTAATCCGTCTTCTTCGTCATCTTCTTTGATTACGGCCGCCAAGCTTGCGACCGCTGACGACCCAAGTCAAGGTAAGGAAAGCGCTAAAATTACTTTGGTGGAATTTTCCGATTTTCAGTGCCCGTATTCTGAAGAATCGGCCGCGGTGGTCAAGCAATTGCTTCAAAGATATCCCGATGACATAAAATTGATTTATCGCGATTTTCCGGTGGATTCCATCCACTCTTTCGCGCGCAAAGCGGCCGAGGCCGGCGCGTGCGCCCACGAGCAAGATAAATTTTGGGAATACCACGACAAGCTTTTTGAAAATCAGGAATCTTTAAATAATGAGGACAGCCAAATTTTTTACAAAATCGCCAAAGATGTCGGATTGGACGAAAAGCTTTTCACGACCTGTTTCGGTTTTGGAAAATACAAATCGGAGGTAGAAGAAGATTATCAAGCCGGTGTTTCCGCCGGAGTGCGCGGCACACCTACCTGGTTTTTCAACGGCCAAAAAATCCAAGGCGCGCTTTCCTTGGAAACATTTGAAAAAATCGCGCAGGAACTTTTAAAATAATATTGGCAAAAATTTTATGCAGCCTTTGGCGAATAAAATAAGGCCGGAAAGCCTGAAAGAATTTGTCGGCCAAGGACATTTGGCAGGGGATAATAAACCCCTCCGCATTGCTATTGAAAATAAGCATTTGTTCTCCTTTATTCTATGGGGGCCGCCCGGGGTTGGAAAAACCACGCTGGCGCGCATTTACGCCAATGAATTGGACGCGGAGTTTTTTGAATTGTCCGCCGTCTCGGCCGGAAAAGATGATATTAAAAAAATTGTCAAAAGCGATACGGGCGATAAACCCAAGGTTCTATTTTTGGACGAGATTCACCGATTCAATAAAGCTCAGCAAGATTTTCTGTTGCCGTTTGCGGAGACCGGAGAATTGACATTGATCGGCGCTACGACTGAAAATCCGAGCTTTGAGGTGATTTCTCCTTTGCTTTCCCGCTGCCGCGTTTTTACTCTAAACGCATTATCGGATGAGGAAATGAAACAAATTATCGCGCGTGCCGATTTAAAAATGGACGATGAAGCGCGGGATTGGCTGATCAATATGGCCAATGGCGATGCCCGGCAGGCTATCACGATGCTGGAAAATACGGAAAAACTTTACAAAAAAATTACGATTGAAAATTTAAAAAATACTCTTCAATCAAAATTCTTGCGATATGACAAACAAGGCGAAGAACATTATAATACCATTAGCGCTTTTATAAAAAGCATGAGAGCGAGCCAGCCGGACGCCGCTTTGTATTATTTGGCGCGGATGATTGATTCCGGAGAAGATCCGAAATTCATCGCGCGGCGGATGGTGGTTTTTGCGAGCGAGGATATCGGTATGGCCCAGCCCACGGCTCTGGTGGTCGCCAATGGAGTATTTGAGGCCGTGGAAAAAATCGGTTTGCCCGAATGCGGCATTAATCTGGCGCATGGCGTGGTATATTTATCAACTTGCAAAAAGGACAGAGGAGCGTATGAGGCGTATATGTCGGCTATGGAAGATGTGAAAGCGCACGGCAATCTGCCAGTGCCTCTGAAAATCCGCAACGCTCCAACTAAATTGATGAAAGAATTGGAATACGGCAAAGGCTACGAAAAATACACTAAAGAGGATTTATTGCCGGAAAAACTAAAAGGGAGAAAGTATTACGGCAAAACATCAATCTCTAATTCGCGCGAATAGGCGAATAGTTTTATGAAAAAATTCTTAATTTTTTTGATCATTGTTTTTGGGTTATTTGTTTCCGCAAATGTTTTTGCCGCGGAGAAGATTAATTCTTTTGCCGCTGAAATAAATATCAATACAGATGCGAGTATCAATGTTTCCGAACGGATTGAATATGATTTCGGGTCAGCTCAAAAACACGGCATTTTCAGGGCTATCCCAATAAAATATCTAGCGCGAGGCGGGAGTTTCGCTTTGCGAATTTCCGATATTTCCGTTGCTGATGTAAAAGGCGCTCCGTATCAATTTACTACCTCATATCCGGGAAATAATATTCAAATAAAAATCGGCGATCCGAATATTGAAATTGCCGGCCGGCATATTTACATTATCCATTACACCATCAAGCGCGCGATAAATTTTTTCAATGATCACGACGAACTTTATTGGAATATTACGGGCAATGATTGGCCGGTAGCAATCGGTAGCGCTTCGGCCAAGATTATTTTGCCGCAAAAAATTGCCGGCGCTGATATCCAATCCGATTGTTTTGCCGGACCTTTTGGCAGTACGGAAAAGTGCAATTCAATGCTAAAAGGGCTGGGCCAAATAGATTCGGTCAGCTTCAATGAAAATCAATTGGCAGTTAATAACGGATTAACTATTGTGGTCGGTTTTCCAAAAGGAATGGTAATTAAGCCGAGCGTTTTGGTAAGTGCCGTAGACTCGATAAGGGACAATAAAGGAATTTTATTTCCGATTTTTGTTCTTGTTGTTTATTTTGGTATGTGGTATAGGCGTAGGCGGTACCTAACTGATTGCGGGCCAACTATCGCGCAGTACGATCCGCCAGAGAATCTTTCGCCGGCTGAAGCAGGAATTTTGTGGCACGAACGGAGATGGGCAAGAGCCTCTAATATTGTTGCTGAAATTATTCATTTAGCCATTAAGGGTTATATCAAAATAATAAAAAAAGAAAATGGTGATTATGTATTAGAGTTGTTGCGCGATGATTTGCATGACCTGACTGATTGTCAAAAAGAGATAATACAAGAAATAATATTAAAAAATGGGACTGATAAGAAGATCGCCCTTTCTCGCGTCGCTTTAAATTTAGAGAGCATAATTTATTATCTTAATAACTGTTTTATAAATAATCTTATTAAAAATGGATATTTTTCCATATTTTATCGTCGCATTAATCAGATTGGATCAATTATTAGCTTTCTCCTTATAATCCCAAGTTTTGCTATTGGGATGATAGTTTTAGGCGGATTTATAACCGGTGCTTTAAGTTTCTTTAGCGCTATGATTATAATTTTTATTTTTAGTGCTTTTATGCTTACAACGAAATCTAAAGAAGGGGTTAAAGCCATTTGGTATATTGCGGGTTTGAAAATGTATATTGAGGTGGCGGAGGAGAGACGAATACAATTTCATAATGCACCGGATAGAAATCCAGAACATTTTGAAAAGCTTTTGCCCTACGCTATAGCTTTAGGATTAGAAAAGCGGTGGGCGCAACAGTTCGTCGATGTATACACGCAAGCTCCAATGTGGTATGTTGACGACAAAATGAATCATTTCAATGTTAATAAGTTTGCGACAAGTGTTGCTTCCGTGAGGATGTTGGGCGCTAATACTCTTCCAGAGTCTAGTGGAGCAAGCAGTGGGCGTAGTGGATTGAGCGGCGGCGGGGGATCGGGCGGCGGTTTTGGCGGTGGCGGTGGAAGGAGTTGGTGAAGAAACATTAATTGATAAATTTTATATATATTATGATAAAAAAATACAGAATAAAAAATATTGGAATAGAAGAAATATGATTAAATATTTAAGAAAAATATTTATTTTCACCTTTCTTGCCTTCGGTTTATTTATTTCCCCAAACGCTTTTGCCGCGGAAAAGATTAATTCCTTTGACGCTGAAATAAAAATCAATGCTGACGCGAGCATAAATGTTTCCGAACGGATTGAGTATGATTTCGGGTCAGCTCAAAAACATGGGATTTTCAGGGATATTCCGATAAAATACCAAGCCAGAGGAGGAAACTTCGCTTTGCGAATTTCCGATATTTCCGTAAACGATGAGAAAGGAACGCCGAATAAATTTACAACATCATATCCGGGCGACAACATTCAAATCAAAATCGGCGATCCGAATATTGAGATTACCGGCCGGCATATTTATATTATAAACTATACGATTAAACGCGCGATAAATTATTTTGATAATCACGATGAATTGTATTGGAATATTACGGGTAATGATTGGCCGGTGGCGATCGGCAGCGCTTCGGCCAAGATTATTTTTCCGCAAAAAATTGCCAGCGCTGATATCCAATCCGATTGTTTTGCCGGACCTTTCGGCAGCACGATAAGATGCAATTCCGATTTTATGCAATCCGGCATGACCAATTATGTTGGTTTTGATAATAATCAGTTGTCCGCATATAACGGATTAACCATTGTCGTCGGATTTCCCAAAGGAATCGTGATAAAACCGAGTAATTTTGAAGTTGCTTTGGAAACGGCCAAGGATAATTGGATAATCGGTTTGCCGATTATCGTTTTGATCGTTTGTTTTTATTTATGGTACACGCGCGGACGGGATCCGGCCGGCCGGGGCATTATTATCGCCCAGTACGATTCGCCGGACAATCTGACTCCGGCCGAGGTGGGGACAATCGCGGACGAACACGCGCAGAATAAAGACATAACCGCCGAGATAATTTTCTTGGCAACGCTCGGTTATTTGAAAATCAGACAAACTGAAAATAAAATTTTAATTTTCAAATCAAAAGATTACGAATTGGAAATAATTAAAAACGATTTCAGCCAACTCAATGATTTTCAAAAGACAATAATGAATGGATTGTCCAAGGAGGCGGCCGCTCAAATAGTAAAATTATCTGATCTGAAAAATAAATTTTACAAAGATCTGAAAGAAGCTAAAGATAAAGTTTATCAATCCGTAGCCGAAAAGGGTTATTTTAAGACTAACCCCAATAAAATCAGGGGAATATTCGCTCTCATCGGCGTGCCAATGATTATGCTGGGATTTTTTCTTGGAGGTTTTTTTGGCGCAATCGGGACAATCAGTCTGGCCGTATCAGGCGCTGTTTTGGTGATATTCGGTTATATTATTCCGGCGCGCACCAAAAAAGGAGTGGAGACAAAAGAGCACATTTTGGGACTCAAATTATATATGTCGGTGGCGGAAGCGCGGCGTTTGGAATTCCATAACGCTCCGGAAAAGAAGCCGGAAGTTTTTGAAAAACTTTTACCGTACGCGATGGCGCTGGGGGTGGAAAAACAATGGGCCAAGCAATTTGAAGGAATATATGATCAGCAGCCAAGTTGGTATCAGGGATCGGCCGGGGCTTTTAACGCCGTTATGTTTACCAGTATTATGAGCGATTTTTCGCATTCGGCCAATTCAACAATGGCATCATCGCCTGGAGGCGGAAGCGGTTTTTCCGGAGGAGGTTCGGGCGGCGGGGGAGGCGGCGGCGGGGGAGGGAGCTGGTGAGCTAATTTCCGCATTTGCGGCATTGGCCGTATAAATAGATTTGAAAGTTTTGGACTTTGCCGATCTTGGTCTTTTTATTGATTAGCGAGATATTTTTATCAAAAACATCGTAGATTTTGCCGCAGTCTTGGCAGACAAAATGCGCGTGGGGAGAGGTGTCCGCGTCAAACCGCGCCGGTTCTTTTGCCACTTCAATAATCTCTCCTTTTTGTTTGAGAGTATTCAGAATCCGGTAGATTGTCCCATGGCTGATTGTCGGCAGTTTTTTCCTAACGGCTGAAAAAATAATCTCGGCCGACGGGTGGGTCTTTACGCCTTTAAGATATTCCAAAACAGCTTGTTTTTGGATAGTGGAACGTTCCATATTGCTTGATGATTACCAAATCATGACCATTCGGGATCCTGTCGCCGCGGCACCCCTCATTTAGGCAACCGAATTATATTTTGCCAACCAAATCCAGCCCGGGCTTCAGAGTTTTTTCTCCCGGATGCCAGCTGGCCGGACAGACCAGACCTTTATTTTCCCGCACGAATTTCGCGGCTTGAAGTTTTCTCAAAATCTCGGCGCCTGATCGGCCGATGCTGTTGTCGTGAATATCGCTTGCTTTAAGTACGCCATCCGGATCAATGATGAATGTCCCGCGCAAAGACAAGCCCTCATTTTCCAGATAGGTGCCGAAAGCGCGGCATAAATTTCCGGTCGGATCGGCCATCATCGGGTATTTGATTTTTTTAATGACCGCTGAAGCGTCATGCCACGCCTTGTGAGTAAAAACCGTGTCTGTACTCACGCTTAGGATCTCCGCTTCGTTTTTCTGGAATTCCGGATAAAGATCGGCCGCTTCCCCCAATTCGGTGGGGCAGATAAATGTAAAATCAGCCGGATAAAATAGAAGCACGAGCCATTTTCCCCGGTAATCAGAGAGCTTTATTTTTTTAATTTCTTCTTCGTGATAAGCGTCTGATTCAAAATCGCTTATTTTTTGGCCTATTGCTGTCATAAAATGCATTTGACGATTTAATAATAATGTATCGTAATCGCTAATAACTTCTTATTAGTAATAATTCTTAATTACATTTTATTATTATTTATTGTTTTTGTCAAGCTATCGGCTTGTTAACAAAATGGCGAAATTATGCACAGTTTATCCACAGAAAAGGGCTTGACAACGGTAAAACTTCAGGAATATACTGAAATTGAATTTCTTTCAACAATTTAAAAAATAAAATTAAAACAATAGAATCATTTTTTAAACAATTCTTAAACAATACTAACCAACCGAATTTGTTTGAAGATTTGTCGAAGTGCTCTTGAAGCTTAGTAAGCGAAAAGAGCAGAGGGACGCGGCAAAACAAAAACATTCCTATTTTTAGGTTGGTTTTTGTATTTTCTGAAAATTTATAAAGCCAACCTGATAACGGTTGGTTTTTTTATTGCAGTCAAACGCCTCCTCTTGAAATTTCAAGGGGGAGGGAAGGCGCTTGGCCGTAATTAGTGGCCATTAAAGGTCGAGATTTGTTCATTATTCAATTCAATCATTATTATTAAATACATCTCAAATATATGAAAAAACTATTTAAAGCATTGGCGGCGACATCAATTTTGTCGCTTGCCCTGGCGTTTTCCATTCTACCGGCGCTGGCTTATGGATTTGATTTTGATAATCTTCGCATTGTCAAAATTAAAAACACCAATAAAGCTTATGTCAATAATATGGTCGCGGGCGCTTCAAGTACTGGCGACAATAGCGCGGCTGGCGGAGATGGAGGAAAAGTATATGACGATGGCACGGGCGGAGACGGCGGTACGGGAGTAATCCTGTCCGGCGATGCCGATGCTGCGGCTAAAACGAAAGTCTATGCTAATGAAACAAGCACGGATGTTACCGGAACTGATTGCGGGTGTGATGACACTATGGAAGTAATCAAGGTGAGCAATTACAATAAAGCCAAAGTGAATAACATGGTGCTTGCGGCATCTTCAAGCGGAGGCAATAGCGCCTCGGGCGGCGATGGCGGCAAAGTGAAAGATGACGGGCAAGGCGGAGCCGGCGGCGATGCGATTGTTGAAACCGGCAGCGCGAGCAGCTGGGCTGCCTCAATGACTGTTGTCAATTCCACAACGACAACCATTGATCCGTAGAACGCTCTTGAATGGTCCCCTGGTAATACTCGGGGCCATTTCAAGTAAGCGCTCAAAGGTTGGTTGAGCGCTTACTTGAGATGAATAAGACTATGAAGATTATAAAGTTTAAAAAAATATTTGCCATAATATCGCTGGCGGCGCAGCTTATTTTTCAGCCTGTGATCCCCATTTTTGTGCTGGCGCAAGAGGCGGATACGAGTATAGCGCCGCCGCCAAATATCGCTCCGATTGCGGCAGTAAGCGGACCGTCCTTAATAACGCCGGGCGGAACAGCGCAATTTTCTTCGGCCGGATCATCCGATCCGGACGGTTTTATTTCGGGATTTTCCTGGGATTTTTCTTATGACGGCCAAACATTCAATATTGAATCAACCGAAGCCAACCCGGCTTATTCATATAAAACTTTCGGCGTTTATACCGCAGCCTTGCAAGCGATTGACAATCAAGGCGCAGTCAGCAATATTTCAACCGCTTCCATAACCGTAAATTCACCGCCAAAAGTAATAAGAATTGAAATGGAGCCGATACCGGCATATTGGGATTACGAACTGGACGGAAAATTGCGTTCCTATGATCCGGAAGGGGACGCGATTACGCCCAAACGGCAATGGTATAAAAACGGCATACCGATACCGGGCGCTATCAATCGGCATTTGGATCTTTCGTCCTTTACCGATATTCAACCAAATGATGTCTTGACGGTCGCCATATCGGCTTGCGATAAATACGCTTGCAGTCCGCCCTTTACTTCCGATCCTCTGGCTATTTCAAATTATTTGCCGGAAGCCAAAGCCAACGGGCCTTATTCCGGCTACGCTTTCAAGCCCATAAAATTTTCATCCGCCGGATCACTGGACACCGAAGGGCCGATCGCCGGATATGAGTGGGATTTTGATTATGACGGAGAAAATTTTACGGTAGATTCAACGGAAGAAAATCCGGAATTTACTTATCAAAAAGGCGGTAAATTCAAAGCGGCTTTGAGAGCGATTGATAAGACGGGAGGAAAAAGCGCAATCAACGCGGCCAGCGTTTCCGTCAATGGCCCGCCGGTAATCAAAGACATAGTTTTCTTTCCGTCAGATCCTCATTTGGGCGACGATTTAAACGCTTTGCCCGCTGTTTTGGACAGCGATGGAGATCCGGTGACGCTGAAATACAAATGGAGAAAAAATGGCAATCTGATTCCCGGCGCGGTCGGCGATAATCTGGATTTGGCCATAGGAGGCGATATTCGCAAGGGCGACAGCCTGGAATTGGAGGCAGAAGCCTGCGATCCTTTTTCGTGTTCGCCTGTTTTCAGATCGGCAAAAATGGTAATTGTTAATAAAACGCCTACTGCCTTGATAGACGGCCCGTTTCTTGCCAAGCGCGGCGAGCCGTTGATTCTTGCCGCGCCCGATTCGGGCGACCAAGACGGAGTAATTTCCAAATACGAATGGGATTTGCATTATGACGGGAATTCTTTTGACGCGGAATCCGAAGGGCTTTCTCCGCAAATAAATTTTGACGCGATCGGATCATACACTATCGGTTTGCGCGTGACGGACGATGAAGGAGCGGTCAGTGAAATCGCCACATCCATTGTCACGGTTTGCGAGCCAAGCGAATGCAGCAAATCAGTTTTAGTCAATAATCATAACGAAGCGTCTGTTGCCAATAATATTGTCGTGGACGCGTATACGGGAAATAATAATGTTGCCAGAGGAAACGGCGGCGATGTGGGCGATGACGGCCAGGCGGGCAGCGGCGGGACTGGATTGATTTCAAGCGGCAATGCGGTAGGCGTGGCCAACGCTTCAAATATAGTCAACACCAATCTTATCAATGCGGCCGTGGATCAATCCCATCAAAATGTTTACGGGATTTATCAAGGTGATTTGAATGTCGCCGGACAATTGGACGCGCTTTCCGGACAATCAGGCGGGACAGGCGACATTTCTCTTTTGACCATAAATAATCAAAATTCAGCCGATGTGTCAACAATCATAACGGTCAATGCGGGGACCGGCGGCAATTTATCGGCCGGAAACGGCGCCGTGGCAAATACGGGCAATGTCCAGGCCGCGGCCAATATTTTCAATTTGGTCAATACCAATGTCGTGGGCGGGAGTTTCTTATTTTCCAGTATGAATGTTTTCGGCGAATGGAATGGCGATCTGGTCTTGCCAGGAGATTTGGTTTACACTCTGCAGTCCCAGGGAATAGACATTCTTGAACTCTTGAACAATAATACTTTGGAATTGGAAAATATTATCAAAGCCCTGGGCAATACGGGCGATAATTCGGCCGCGGCTCTTGAAGGAGGCGATTCGGAAATTTCCACCGGCCTGGCCCGAGTATTTTCCAAAGTGTTTAATTTTGCCAACTTGAATATCGTAGGCGGAAATTATCTGCTGTTTATTCCCAATATTCTCGGGCAGTGGAAAGGCAAAGTGATAGACGGGGAAGACGGAGATTATAATCTGGCTTTTGTAAAGGAAGGAAAAAAGAAAAAAGTCAAAACCGTGGCGGCCAACGGCAATAAAGCCAAAGTCTCCAACGCGATTTACATAAACGGCGATACCGGAGCGAATTCCGCCGGATCGGATAAAAGCAATGCGTCCGTGAATTCCGGACGGGTGGATGTGGTCGCCAATATAATGAATTTCGTCAATTCAAATTTGGTCAATACCAATATTGTCGTTTCCGTGCTCAATATGTTCGGTTCGTGGAGCGGAAATATCGTGTACGCGTATCCTGATTTGGCCGCGGCCCTGGATGATGGCGCAGACTTTGTGGCGCCGGGAAACTCATTGATCTATACCGTTGCTTACGGCAATGGCGGAAAAGCCAAAGCCAAAGAAGTGAAAACATCTTTGACTTTGCCCGAAGGCGTGGTTTATCAATCCAATACCGGCGGCGCGGATCCAGTAATTTCCGGAAATACTTTGACTTGGTCATCGCCGGTTGTTGCCAACAGCGAAGTGAAATCATTTACCGTGGCTACGACAGTCTCTTCCGATCTTGCGCCCGCTACTGCGACTCTTGAGGCGGTCGTGGCTGTTTCCACGCAGACCAGAGAAAAACGCACGGAAAATAATTTTGCAACCATTCAAACCGCGGTGCAATTTCCGGCAAATGATCCGCCGGCGCCGCCCGGGCCGGATACGGGATCGGGAAATCAGCCGCCTGCCGACAATAATGGCACTGATAATATATCAGCTTCTTTGGTGGTGAAAAAATCCAATGACGCCAAAGGATCCAAAGCGCCGGGTGATACTGTTAATTTTACGGTTTCAGTGGAAAATACGGGGAATGCGTTGATTGATAAAGTCAAAATCGCCGACATTTTGCGCGATCCAAAGGACGAGAGCCTAAAAAAGAATTATTGGGAAGTCGGCGAAGTGATGCCCGGCGAAGAATTTGAAATTACTTATTCGGTCGCCGTTCCTTCGGACGCTGTGGCCGGAACCTACACGAATACGGCGCAGGCATCGGGAGTCATTCAAGGCGATGACGCGATTATTTATTCCAATGAAGCGAAAAGTTCATTTTCAGTCAGAGATTCTCCGCCAAATAATAATGCAAAAGACGGCAATACGGGCGATCAAAATAATCAGTCGGACTTAAATGTTGATTCAGGCAGGACGGGCGGGAATAGTACCGGCGAAAAAATTTCCGATAAGCTTGAGATTTCAAAGACCAATGATCTGACCGGTCCCATTTTGCCGGGAAGTAAAGTAGGATATTCCATTACGCTGAAAAATAATGGCGACAGTACGATAAAAAATATCGTGGTGAGCGACGAATTGGTAAATGGTTTGAGCAAAATAGTGCTGGCGGCCGAAGATTTGCGGGACAAGAAAATAACAACTTGGGAGTTTAAGGAATTAAAGCCCGGAGTGGGTTTGCGCATCAGCTATCAATTGGCCATTTCAGGAAACGCGCCGGCCGGCTTTTATACCAATACCACTTGGGCCGAAGGGGAGGCGCAGGGCGGCGATAAGGTGTATTCCAATGTGGCTTCTTCAACGATTGAAATTTTATCAATGCTGGGCGTAAATATTCCGGCCGATTCCGGAGATTTCTTCGGCATTGCCTCGGCTTCGGCCGCGGAAAATATGCTGGGCTTCCCGTCTTTATTTTCTCCGCTTAGGCAAATTGCCGGCGCGGAGACTTGCCAGAGCTGGCCCCAAAGCATTTGGATTCTAATGTTCCTGCTTTACGCTTCCATCCTCGTCTGGTTTTATTTCTTTGACGGCAAAAAATGGAGAGTCGTTTTCCCGTCAGCTTTGACAATCGTGGCCATCGGCCTGTATCTCATTTACGCCTGTCCGGGATCATTCATTTGGTGGCCGATGTCGGTCCTTGCTTCCGGATTTGTATTGACTGCTCTGGCTATAAATTTTCATCGCAACAGAAGAGCGATGGCTTAAAAATCAATAAAACAATAAAAACATAAACCAATCCGAAAAGTTTTTAAATTGTCAAACAAAAAAATGGCAAAACAAAAACAAAGAGGGTTGGTTTTATTTTTTAAAAAAATTACGCTTGCGGTCAAATGCCCTTTCCTGCCAACACTCAAGAAGCAGACACTTGGCCGCAATTTCGCGCTTTGTCGGAGAGCGACAAGCATCTTTCTGACAAATATCGCGATCCGCTTGACGCAAAGCGGCTATGAGCTTGGACTCTTGAAGCTTTGCGCAAGCGGTTGCCGCCATCAGCGAGCCTCGCCTTGAGCGGGCCGCCATCAAAGGTCGGAGGATATTGTTCTTTTAAGTATTAGGCGATTATTATTAACTTATGAATTGGAGGTATGAAAAAAATATTTTTAGGCCTGGGCGTTTTCGCTCTTGCCTTGGCATTCATTCCGATGTTTGCCGCCTTTGAAGCTCATGTGATCAATGTGACGGCCACGATTGAAAACGCTCTGAAGGTCAGTCCGAATCCTGTAGAATTCGGCACCGTGTTTCCAAATGAAACGGTATACAGAGATATGACCGTTGCGTTAAGTGAGTCTTTCTCAAGAGAAGATCGCGTGGACGATGTGGAGTACAAGATCGTACAAAAACCCAAACCAAAACCTCAAACACAAGGAACGACAGACTATTGCATACTGGAAAAAGCGGAACTTTACGCTTGTATAACCGCTCAACAGAATCCACCCAACAACAAATCTCTCCAGGACGCCATAATGGCTTGTTATGGGAATTATGACACAACTCAATGTTATCCATCTATGTGTCAGTTTCTTTCCAAGCAGCCCGATAGGCCGCAATGTTCAGACGGAGTAGATAATGATGGAGATTTGGCTATTGACGCTCAAGATCAGGGCTGCCTTGATGAAGCAGGTAATTATCATGCAGAGGATGGTAATGAGGCTTTACCGGGCGTGCAGCCAGCAACAGATCAAGGGGTAGACGCGCCGCATCCGATTGCTGAATGTATGGACGGAATAGATAATGATTTAGATGGAAATATTGATTACTCTGCCGATAAAGAATGTGCGCAATATGGCGATAATAGCGAGTTTACGGCTGGAGATCAACCCCAAGTTAAGGGTAGGTTGTCTAAATTGGAAAACGATAAGCAGGATCTATGGATGCTTGATTTAGAAGTCCCGTGTTTTATCGGCCAATGCAAACAAGGCGAAGTCGGCTTATTGCCGCCCGCATGGGAGCACAGTAAGTTTGGTTGCGATCTGTGGGTAGAGGTGCAAGGAATTTCTGAAACGCCTACATGAGGCTAAAATTATTCGCATTAAAGAAAGGAGGCGCTTATGAATAGGATTAGAAAAATAATACTGTACGGACTCGGAGGATTGACGGTTTTGGCGTTCATTCCGCTATTTGCCGCTTTTGAAGCGCATGTGATCAATGTGACGGCGCAGATTGAAAACGCGCTATTCGTGCATCCGGAGTCGCTGGAATACGGAACTGTGTTCCCGCAGGAACATTTAAACACTTCCTTTTTCGTGACTTTCAGCGAATCTTTTTCCGAGAGCAGTCAGACAAGAGTCGGCACGATTGAGTATGCGATTAAGCAAAAGCCGAAACCGTTGCCCGCATATGTCGCACAAATCGGCGTGGATTCGGCGCGCGCGTGGTGCCACGATAATTATCCGCAAACGCCGTATGATCCGGCTATCACGGTCTGGCAAGATTATCTTTCAAGGTGTTATCCCACCATATGCCCAGCCCTGTCAAAGCACCCGGATAATAATCCTTCTACCGGACCAAACGCCAATAACGATATCGGTCTGCCGGCGTTTCATAATCCCTGGACGGAGTTTGCGATAGGAAAGCTGGTTAAGTTCCCGAACATAAACAATGACCCGGCGGATACTTGGACTATTGATCTGGCAGTGCCGTGCTTTAAAGGGCAGTGCGCGCAAGATTGGCCGAATTTCGTGCTTGGGCAAAATCCCAATGCCGGAGATCCTCTGCAATACGAGCTTCCGCCGGAATTGGAGCATCAAACATTCGGCTGCGATCTGTGGGTGGAAGTGACAAAAATCTATTAGTTAAAAAAACTCCCCCGCCGTGAGGCGGGGGCGCCCGCACCGTTCGCTGGCTGTCCCTCGGTTAGCCGAATCGGTGCGGGACACTGCACCTTAGCACAAGAAGCTTATAAAGTCAACCCTCGCTTTGATCTTTGCATTTTATTGCGGGCTTGAAGCGGGGGGAGACGGGCCCCCGATTATCATTAATCTAAAAATTATGGAAGAGTTTCTGCTGGAAAATCAGTGGATAATCATTCTGGCGATTCTCTGGACTCTGCCGTGGAAAGGCATAGCGCTTTGGAATTCGTCTCGCAATGGAGATACCGGCTGGTTTATAGCGCTTTTGATTGTCAATACGCTGGGCATTTTGGAAATATTGTATATTTACGTATTCAGCAAAAATAAATCAAAAGAACGCGAATCGGCAATGCCTCAAACAATGAAGTAAATTAGATGATTTAATTTATTTCACTCGGCTTAGACCAATTTTCTTCTGCGGAACTCGCTCGCTTGCGCTTCGCTCAAACAGTCCTCGTGCGAAAATTGGCCAACCCTCGCGAAATAAAATATATTAATAACTATATGAACGATATTAAAAATCAAACAATAGAAAAACCGGAAGAGCCGGAAATCGCAACGCCGGAGAAAAAAGAGAAGTATCGGATGCGCTTAAGCGATAAAATAATTGCCGCGGTTTTAGCCGTATTTTTCATTTGTATTTTTTACATTGTGCTGGACGCGAACAAATACCGCGCCACAGTCCGCATCGCGCCGGGCGAGGGGATAGTGGGCATTAATCCGTCCACTGCCTCTTTGGACTTTGGCGATCTTTCGCGCGGCGCTTCGGCCGTGCGGCGGGTGGCTTTGAAAAACGGCACCAATCTTTCGATGTATGTGGCGATTTTAAAAATCGGCAGCATTTCCGATCTTGTAGACATAAGCAAAAATAATTTTAAGCTAAAGCCCAGAAGCGAAGAAAAGATTGAATTCACGGTTTTTGTTCCGGCTTCGGCGGAGATAGACAAGACTTATTCAGGAAGAGTTTATTTGTTTAAGATCCCGATATTTTAGTTATGGCCACAAATAAAAAGTATTTGAGTTGGTTTATTTATTTTGCCGGACTCGCGATTTTGATTTTTGCCTTGCCGAAATTGCTTTCCCTTGGCTTGAGAACGCCCTCGCCTATGGCCGCCATCACTTCCGGATCAATGTGGCCGGTTTTGAAGCAAGGCGATTTGATTTTTATCCAAGGAATTGGCGCCAAAGATTTAAAAATCGGCGATGTCGTAGTATACCGGAATCAAATCAATAATACCTTTACTATCCACCGGATCGCCAAATTGGAAAAAGAATTTATCACCACCAAGGGCGACGCGAATTTCCAGGAAGATCCGCCGGTGCGGTACGAAGACATAGTCGGCCGCGCGCTCACATTATCAAATAAGCCGCTCCGCCTACCATATTTAGGATCAATCACTATGCTGGCGAGCGGTTTGAAATGACTTTTAACCTTTAATTATTAACTTTTGCTTTCGTCCCGATGCGGCATTTGTTAATGGCCAATGGTTAACAGTTATAGTTTATGAGCAAAAGATTATTCGGCACAGCTTCGCATTTATTAAAAATGTTAGCCATTACTCCTTTCTGGTTATTCATAGTTTTGTCTTTTTTTGTCCTGCCTCTTTCCGCTTTTGAAGCGCATGTGATTAATGTGACCGCGACAATTGATCCGGGACCGAAGATTTGCGACGCGCGGTCTCTGGGGTATTGGAAAAATCACGAAGGTTGCGCTTGGGGCGAGGGAGAAAGTATTTGGGAGAGCGCGGTGCAAAGCCTAAGCACCGAATTTTCCGGAATTTTTTCCGCCGCGACCGGCGAGCAAATGTGTTATGATTTATGGCTGACAAATTGCAAGGGCACGAGCCTTCAGAAAAAACGCTGCCGCGCCCGCGTTCATACCTTGGCGGTTGAATTAAATGTCGTATCCGGCCGTTTGGATCTTGACGCATTGATTGCCGGCGCTGACAACGGCAATTCAGCCTTTGATCATCTTGGCTTGACTCAAAATTCAACAATCAGAGAATCTCTCGCGGCCATTGAAGCGATAATCGCCAATAACAATTCCACCGCTTCCCAGTACACTGACGCGGCTTACGCGGCTGAACGGATTTACGAATTTTATGAAAATGAGTGTGCGGAAAAGCCATATTGCATTTACGGGTTTGAATAAAATAATATGAGAAAATTTGAGAGGAGGTGAAATAGTATGAACCAACATGAACATCACGCAGAATTAGTAAGCGGGTTCTTTAAAGAGCAGCGCCAAATTTTTGATTCCTCAAGTCAAGCGATGTACGCGTTTCTTGATGATGATTGCAGAGTGTGTAATCAGAAATTTGCAACGCTTCTTGGGTACTCATCGCCGGATGAATGGTTTAAAGTGAATGTGCAAGGAGCTTTTCCAGCCGCCTTTGTTGATGACGGAAGCCAACAAACGCTCGTGGCCGCATATCAAAACGCGATGGAGAAAATGGAAGGCGCAACAATCAAAGTGGTCTGGAAGAAAAAATCAGGCGGAATAATTAACACAACCGTTATTCTTGTTCCGGTAGCTTATAGAGGCCACTTATTTGCTCTTCACTTCATTTCTTAAGCAGAAAAAGTGATTTACTAAAGATTGTGTAGGATGAAAAAACCCGCTTCAATGCCGGCGATCACGGCGAGATTATTGGAATGAGCTTTAGCGACTGCAAGGAAATCGCCAAGCCGATTATCGCCGGTTTCGCGGCGCGCCTATAAGGCAAAAATTCTCGCTTGACAAGCATTTTTAATAAGAGTAGTTTTAAAATATGGAGCATGTCTCCATATTTTAGCATATTTTTGTAACGAAAGGGGGTGAGAAATATGAAAAGTAAAAAATTTCTCGCAATAGCAGGGATATTTTCGCTTGCCGTTTTCAGCATCGGTTTGGCGGCAATCGGAGCGGATACTCAAAGTGTGACCGCAACAGTAACTCCGAAAAACATCTCTGTGACCGTAAGTCCTGGTTCAGTAGATTATGGCACTGTGGCCATCAATACAGAAAGCGCCCCGTCAGTCATTATTACTGCATCAAATAACGGTAATGTCGCAGAAAATTTTAATATAAAGGGCAGTAATTCAACGAACTGGACTTTGAGTGATACGGCAGCCGGAGCGGATACATTTATGCATAAGTTTGCAAAGTCTGGTGATAGCTATGCGGCATACACCGCATTGCACAATACTAATTATACAGCCTTGGCCACCGCGGTTGGTACTTCTGGATCGCAACTCTTTAAACTAAAGTTAATTACGCCAACTTCAACCGCAACTTATGCCCAGCAAAGTACGACTGTGACAATTCAAGCAACTGAATAAAAAAAAAGAGACTTTAAATGTCCGGTCTTGTCGTTACCCATCAATGTTTTAACGGAGATGGGCGGAGGGGAGAGGGTCTTTTGACAAACTCAAGACGACCTTCTCCTTTCTTAAGATATTAGTATGGGAAAATATGGCCGTTTGGCAATTTTTGTTTTTATTTTTGCGAGTGCGGTGTCGGGACTCGCATTTTTTGCAGTAGCCGAAAAGCCGATTGAGCCCGCCGATATTGCCAGGGCAGACGCCAAGGTAAAAGCGTTAAAAAAAATTGACGCTGATAAAAATAAAATTTTTGATGATTTGGAAGAGAAATTAAAAGGAAAAAACGACGCGGAGACCGCTGAAGTGATAATTTTGTTTGATCATAAATTATCGGACGCGGAGGACGCGGAGATTGCGCGAAAAATTTCAGAGAAAAACCCGGCCCATCGCTATACTGCAATTCCTGGAATGGCAATCACGCTTTCCAAGCGAGAAATTAAAGATCTCGCATCATCTCCTCTGATTAAACAAATTGAAGACGATGCCGAGGTCCGTCCTTTTCTTGATAATTCCGTCAAATGGTTCGGCACTCAAAAAGCGCGGAAGGATTTTAGCGTGGACGGAAACGCGGACGGACTGGCCGCTTATTCCAAAGATGATATTGTGGCGGCCGTGCTTGATTCAGGTGTTGATCCCAATCATATTGATCTGGACGGCGGAAAAATTATCGGGTGGAAAGATTTTGCCACGGGCCAGGCCAATCCTTATGATCAAGTACCGGGCTGCGGCGGACACGGTACGCATGTTTCTTCAATTATTGCCGGCTCGGGCGAAGGCAATGTACTTTATAAAGGCGTGGCGCCGGGCGCCGCTTTGGTTGCCGTAAAAGTTTTAAAGCGGCAGGGCAATATTTGCACCGGCACGGTAAGCGATATTAATGCCGGCATTCAATGGGTGATTGACAATAAGGTTGCTTTGGGAATTGAAATAATAAATATGAGCTTGGGGGGAACGGGGTGTTCGAACGGCGCTGATTCGTTGTCTTTGATGGTCAATAGCGCTGTCGCTTCCGGAATTGCGGTTACTCTTGCGGCTGGCAATGAAGGGCCGGGCACCTGCACTATCAGTTCTCCGGCCGCGGCCGCCGATGCCATTACTGTCGGCGCTATGGCGGATGTGAATCCCGGCGCAAGCAGTCTTGACGGATATTGCGACGGCACGAGTTTAACCGCAGATCTGCCGAACAAAGGATTTTATTTGGCTTGTTTTTCTTCGCGCGGACCGACAGCCGATGGACGCACCAAGCCGGACATCGCTTCGCCCGGCGTAATGATTATGGCCGCGCAGGCCGGCACAACCAATGGCTATGTAAGTTATAATGGTACGAGTATGGCCAGTCCTTTTACTGCCGGCGTGGCCGCGCTTATGCTGGATGCCAATCCGGGCCTGACGCCCGCCCAGATTAAATCAATGATAAAAGGTGCCGCCAAGGATTGGGGGCCGAGCGGAGACGATGTTGATTATGGCGCGGGCCGACTGGACGGATATGAAGCAATCAAAGCGGCCGGAAGTTTCACGGGCGCCAATATCATAGTACCGGATCATCAATATTTTGCCGGAAGTCTTTCGGGCAGCGGCGATTTTGATTGGTACGATATTAATATTACGGATGCGGATTATCCGATCGCCGTCGCTATGATTATGCCGAATTGGACGGGGACATCCAGTCCCGATTTTGATATGAAGCTCTATCTGGCCGACGGGACAACGCAGGCGGGATCGTCCGAAGGCGTATTGCGTCAGGAAACAATCGGGTATCAGCCTGTTTCTGCCGGCGCTTATAAATTAAGAGTTTATCAATACGCGGGCAGCGGCAATTATTTTCTGGATATTTCCGCGCGTACGGCGGTGGTCAGCATTACTCTCGCCACTGACGGAAGCGTCAATTTCGGCACGGTAGCGCTGAATGCTTCAAAAGACACGACCCCCTCCGGCATTAATGATCCGGAAATAGTGCGCGTGGATACGGGTCCGGCTGATTTGTCCGTGCGTTCCACCAATTTTTCAGACGGGAGCAATAATTGGAGCTTGGGAACAAGCCCGGGCGCCAATCAAATCAAATGGGATTTTTCAAAAGATGGCAGCGCTTGGACGAATTTCGCGGCCGCCGGAACAAATTATCCTTTTGATTCGGCAGTGCCGGAATCAGACACGCGCGATCTCAATCTGCGCCTCACGCTGCCCTCAAGCACCTCGTCCAATAACAGTCACAGCGCGACAGTGACGATAGTGGCGACGACGCCTTAAATTCCAAATTCAAAGTTCAAATTTAAAAATTCAAAATTACAATTCAAAGTTTAAAATTTTTTAATCATTAATGTATTTATGCGCAATCTTATTCGTATTTTTTTTATCGCCGTATTATTAAGCATTCCGGTAGTCAGTTTCGCCAATGTCGGCGTGGGAGTTGGTTTGGGGAAAATTGAAATCACGGAAAAATTGTCGCCCGGGGGCATTTATAAATTAAATTCCATACCGGTTTTGAACACGGGCGATGAAGCGGGCGCCTACGAAGTGGCGGCGACTTTTATGGCTGATCAGAAAGAATCGCGGCCCAAAGAGGATTGGTTTATTTTTGATCCGAAAACTTTTGAACTGGCGCCCGGCGAATCAAAATCAGTCAGCGTGACTATGACTCTTCCGATGAACGCCAAGCCCGGAGCTTATTTTGCTTTTTTGGAAGCGCATCCGACAGCCAAGAAAGAAGGCGTGTCAATCGGCGTGGCGGCCGCGACCAAGCTTTATTTTACGGTAGCGCCCAAAGGAGTTTTAGGGGCTTTTACTGCCCGCGCCTCCAGCCTCCTCAATCAAACCGCGCCCGGCTCATTTATTGTTTTAGCCGTTTTGGGTATTCTTGCCTTAGCGATTGTTTTCCAAAAATTCTTCAAGGTGTCTTTCAATATTAAGAGAAAAAAGTAAAAACACATTACTGGGTGTTCTGAACAGAGCGGAAGATGCCGAGGATAATACATTATAAAATGTATGAAACGATTATTTTTTTTCATCTTTATACTTTTCTGCCTCTCTTTTGCGGCGCTGACGGTCTATGCCGCGTCGCAAATTTTGGTGACGGTCGGCGTTAATCCTTTAAATGTTGACGCGGACGCGAAAGGGAATCTTCGGGTTGGAAAAATTTTTACGCTTCAAACGAGGATTGAAAATAAAGGAGACGCGGCGCTTCAATATGCGACGGCCGAGCTTTTTGCTCCAAAAGAGATTGAGCTTGTCAGCGGGAGTTCGCAAGAATTTATAGGGGAAATCAAAGGCGGCCGGCATAAAGATGTCCGATGGAAGCTCAAAGCGGCTCTGTCCGGGCAGTATATAGCGACAGTGCGCGCTCAAGGAATAAATGAAGGAGGGGATAGCGTCTCAAGCGAAGATTCTATTCTCCTTGATATAAGAGAACCGCGCGGTTTAGGCGCAATTTTTGAAATATTTAGTCGCTTAGCGGCGATGTTTGATAATTGATTTGACGCCATTTATTTTCTTTACTACACTTTGTAGTAGTATGTGGCGATAATTATAAGATCAAAAGGAGGTGATATTTATGATGTGGGATACATATGGTTTCGGCATAGGCTGGTCTTTTATGTGGATTTTTATGCTGCTTTTTTGGGTGTTGGTTATTCTGGGAATCTTCGCGCTGATTCGCTGGCTTTCCCAAGGAGGCGAATCAAGAAACGGCGGGAGAGCGCTGGATATTTTGAAAGAACGCTACGCCAAGGGAGAAATTGACAAAAAAGAATTTGAGGAAAGGAAAAAAGACCTAATGTCTTGATTATGCCGAATATTTTAATTATCGCGGTCCGAAATTTGTTCGGAGAAAAAGGACGCTTTTTTGACCATCGAGGGCGCTTGACCTTTTCATTTAGAGATAGTAATTTAAAGATATTGCCAGAGTCGTCATTAGGCAATATTAATGTTCTTTAACCAATTTATTTACCAGGGGGGAGTGCCATGAAAAAATTAGTAATGGATGATGATAAGAAAATTGAGGATTATATTAAAAAAGAATTCGGCAGCGTTGAATCGTGCTGCGGAGTAATAATGCCGCCTTTGGAATCAGTGATTGAGATTTTTGAACCGTTGGAGACATGTCATGAATGCATTAAACCGCTCTCATCCTCATTTATTGCGTCAATGGCAAGAATGTTCGGGACCTTTCTTGAAGACAACGAAGCCGGTCTGGACGAGAATTACTGTATACCGCCTGGCACGTATACCGTTGTTTTTTTTGAAGGCAACCATAATTTACCGCATTGGGCGCATATTGAACCGGTGAACGGAGGACATGAGATCAAATTCTGTGCCGGTAATTGCGGCGATGCCGTTATTGATTGGAGAGGAGCGCGAAAATCTCCCTTATCTCCTCCGGAAGAGAAGCGGATTGACAGAAAGTTGGAAAAGATGGCGAGAGAGGCGGACAGACGACGAGCTCTCAAAAATAAATAGAAATATCAAAAACGTTTTTCAGGATGGATTCATTCGCCGCCATTGCGCAATGCTTTGGCGGTTTAATTTTTCCGAAAAATTTTAGAAGATAAATTCAGCCGATTCGGACATTGACATTATTATTTCTATGTACTACACTAAGTAGTAGACAGTATCGATCATGTGCATAAGTTAATTTTATGAATTTTAGTCATCGGATATGAGCTATTTTGCCATTTTTATCACCGCGTTTTTTGCCAGCGTGCATTGTGCCCTGATGTTTTCCGGGTTTATCTTGGCGTACTCGGTAAAAAAGACAAGCGACGGGCATACGCACCAACAAGAAGGCGTTTGGAAAAAACATTTATTGTTTAATGGAGGAAGAATCGTCAGCTTCACCATTATCGGAGCGATTTTGGGCGCGATCGGATCGTTTTTCACTCTTTCCGCGACTTTTAACGCGTGGATTACCATTGCTGCGGCTGTTATTATGGTATTGTACGGCCTATCGATGCTTGAAATAAAATCTTTGCGGAAAATGAACAACTCTGTTCCGCGTTGGCTTTATCAACTGACCAAAAAACACGCCAATGAACATGGACACAACCGGTTTGGAAAATTTCAACCGGCTGTTTTGGGAGTTCTAACCACTTTGATTCCGTGCGGACCGATTCAGGCATTGCAGATTCTCGCTCTTGGATCGGGGAGCGCCGTGCAAGGAGCGGCAATAATGCTGATTACGGGTATTGCCACGGCGCCCTTGCTTATGGGCTTGGGCGGGGTGGTTACCAGAATGGCCGGAGCATTGAGGCAGAAAATGATCCGCTACGCCGCAATCGCTATTTTAATTTTCGCAATTTTGACTTTTGACCGGGGGCTGGCTTTGGCCGGATCGTCTTTCAGCGTTATACCCGATATTGGCAAGGTGAGAGAATCTTTTGCCTTGGTGATGGGCAGCGGCAATCCAAGTTCTTTTGAATCGGCTGAAAGCGTCTCGGTTAACGGCGGAATTCAAGAACTGACTCTCACGGCTGACGGAAGAATCGGCTATACGCCGAGCAGCTTGACCGTAAAAAAAGATGTTCTGGTTAAATTAACCGTCAAATACAACGGCCGCGGAGGATGCATAAAGCAATTTTTAATCCCGACTTTTGGCGTAAATGTCACACTGCCGGATAATGGCTCAAAAGTGGTGGAGTTTATCCCAAACAAATCAGGATCATTTACTATCACTTGTGGAATGGGAATGTATCGGGGAACGCTGGTGGTTGAGAATTAAGTATCAAGTATTGAGTATTAAGTATTTTAGAATATGCTAAACAAAATTATTCTCTCTATCAAGGGAATGCATTGCGGCTCGTGCGCGTATTTGATTGAAGATATTTTAAAAGAACAAAAAGGAGTGGCCGAGGCAAAGGTTGATTTTGTCAAACAAACTTGCGAAGTGAAAATGGAAGAAGAAGTGAAGCCGGAAGAATTGATTAAAGCGATTCATGACATTCAAGGAGAAGAATTTTCTGCGCAAATCGTGAATTAAGAGTAAAGCATTAAGAGTTATGTCTCCTGATAAAATCATTGTCCTTATAGGAGGGATTGGCTTGATCGGCTTTATTGTCTGGTATTTTTTGATGCGGCCGGAAGAAAAAGAAGAAGCCAGGACCGAGGAAGGGGCGCAGGAAATAAAAATTTTGGTGGAACGCGGTTATGCTCCGGAGACGATCATTGCCAAAAAAGGAATTCTTTTGAAGCTGATGTTTGAGCGAAAAGAAGAGGACTCTTGTTCCGAGCGGCTGCTTATTCC
Organism: Patescibacteria group bacterium; assembly: GCA_004298615.1. Lineage (GTDB taxonomy): Bacteria > Patescibacteriota > Patescibacteriia > SCPX01 > SCPX01 > SCPX01. The sequence goes on from SCPX01000056.1 coordinate 30,782, forward strand.
AGAATTTAAAATCAATCAATTTTTGACTCCCAACGCGGTGACGGAAATTTCTTTTGTGCCGGACAAAGCTGGCGAATTTGAATTCCGTTGCGGAATGGGGATGCTCCACGGAAAATTAATAGTTAAAAGTTAAAAGTGCAAAGTTAAAATCATTATGGCTTCTAAGACGGTATATCTTTCCGGAATGACTTGCGCGTCGTGCGCGTTGACCATCGAGCGGACGCTTAAAAAGCAAAAGGGCGTGAAAAACGCTTCGGTTAATTTTGCTTTGCGCAAGGCGTTTGTGGATTATGATGAAAAAGAAGCGAATACGGAAGATTGGGTAAAAAAGATTAAAGAAAGGGGATATGACGCGGAAGTGGAAAATGATCATCCGCAAGAAGAAGGGGAGAAGGATCGGGAAGAAAAGGCGCGTGAAAAAGAAACCTCCGAGCTGAAAAGAAAATTTTTAATCGGTCTTATTTTGTCAATTCCGATTTTTTTCGGAAGCTACCCTATGTGGTTTCCTTGGATGCCGGAAATTTTGACGGATTTCAGGATTTTGCTTTTACTGACGATTCCGGTGCAATTTTGGGTGGGATTGCAATTTTTGCGCGGAATGATTGCCGGATTTAGGCACCGATCGGCCGATATGAATACGCTGATCGGAATTGGTACTTTGGCTGCATTTTTTTTCAGCGCGGGCGTGACATTTTTTCCGGAAATTTTTCCCGAAAAACTGCGAGGCGATATTTATTACGACACCTCGGCTGTCATCATAACTTTGATTATCTTGGGAAGATATTTTGAGGCGCTCACTCGCGGCAAAGCCTCGCAGGCGATCCGCGCGCTGGTTGGGCTTCAACCAAAAACCGCGCACAGAATCAGGAATCATGAATCAGGAATCATGAATCAGGAATATGATGAAGTTCTAATTGAAGATATCAAAGTTGGTGATTTATTATTGGTAAAGCCCGGGGAAAAAATTCCGACTGACGGAGTGGTGGTAGAAGGAGGATCGGCCGTGAATGAATCAATGGTCACGGGCGAATCAATGCCGGTTTCCAAAAAAATAGGCGATACGGTCATCGGCGCGTCAATCAATGAGACCGGAAGTTTTATTTTTAGGGCGGCAAAAGTCGGCAAAGACACAATGCTTTCCGGAATTATCAAGCTGGTGGAAGAAGCGCAAGCTTCAAAAGCGCCTATCCAAAAATTGGCCGATCTGGTGACGAGCTATTTTGTCCCGGCGGTTTTAATTATTGCGGTGGCGACATTTGCCGCGTGGTATGTTTGGGGGCCGGCGGAATCCGCCTTTACTTTCGCGCTTTTAAATATGGTGGGAGTTTTGATTATTGCTTGTCCCTGCGCTCTGGGATTAGCCACGCCCACGGCCATTATGGTCGGTACGGGCAAGGGCGCGCAAAACGGAATTCTCATTAAAGGCGGTGAGGCGCTGGAGCGCGCTTATAAAATCAATACGATAATTTTTGACAAGACCGGCACGCTCACGCGCGGCGAGCCCGAAGTGACCGATACGGTATTGCACTCGGATAAATCTCCGGAAGTATTGATCAGCTTGGCGGCGTCAGTTGAAAAAAGATCCGAGCATCCGTTGGCGTCAGCCATTGTTGAACACGCCAAGCAAAAAAATATTCCAATTTTTGAAGTTTCTGAATTCAAATCAATTTCCGGCCAAGGAATCCAAGGAAGGGTTGATGGAGATATCATTCAAATCGGCCGGCAATCGTTTTTGGAAGCCAATAATATTAAAATAAATGCCAATGTTTCGCGCGACATTGATCGACTCTCTGGCGAAGGAAAAACTCCGGTTTTGGTGGGTATTGGCGGTAATTTTGCCGGCATTATCGCCATTGCCGACGCTCTGAAAGAACATTCGGCCGAGGCGATAAAAAAAATCAAGCAGCAAAGCATCGAGACCTATATGATCACCGGCGATCATCAAAAAACCGCCGAGGCCATCGCCAAAAAAGTCGGGATTGAAAATGTAATGGCCGAAGTATTGCCCAAAGATAAGGCGCAAAAAGTAAAAGAACTTCAGGAAAAAGGCAAGATCGTCGCCATGGTGGGAGACGGCATTAATGACGCTCCGGCCTTGGCCCAGGCGGATTTGGGCATAGCTATCGGATCGGGGACTGATGTGGCGATTGAGACAGGCGACATAGTGCTGGTGAAAAGCGATTTGCGCGATGTGATTCGTGCTATAATATTATCGCGCCGGACCGTCCGGACTATTTGGCAAAATCTTTTCTTTTCTTTCTTTTATAACGGAGCATTGATTCCCGTGGCCGCCGGTCTTCTTTTTCCTTTTTTCGGAATTTTGCTAAATCCCATCTTGGCCGGAGCGGCTATGGCGCTGTCATCCGTATCTGTTGTTTTGAATTCATTAAGACTGCAAAGAATTAAAATATAAATCTTGAAAATTGTTAATTTGCAAAAATGAAAAATCCTCTTATAAAACTCGCTTTGGTTGTCTTTACTTTTATTATCGCGATCGCTCTATTTGCTTCTTTTATTAGTCCCAGAAATGATCTGGGCGCGTTTGTCGCGCCATCGCTTTTTGTCGCGTATTTGGGCGGAGTTCTTTCAATAATTTCTCCTTGTTCAATCGCTGTTTTGCCGGCTTTTTTTGCCATCACTTTCAGGGAAAAAGAAAAATTAAGACGCGCCGTTTTGATTTTTTCTCTCGGCCTCATATCGGTTTTTATTCCTCTGGGTATTGGCGCGTCATTTGTCGCCAAATCTTTTTTTGAAAATAGGAATATTTTTATTACGACCGCCGGAGCGCTTTTGATTTTTTTTGGAATTTTGACAATATTGGGCAAACAAATTCATTTGTTTGAGAAAAATCCGCACATTGAAAAGGCGGCGCGGGGCGGCTTCAAATCTATTTTTCTAATGGGAGCGCTTTTTGCTTTTGGCACCGGCTCCTGCGCGGCGGCCGTTTACGGCGGAATTTTGACTCTGGCGGCCGCTTCCAATACCGTCTGGTACGGGACACTGCTCCTTTTAATATTTTCCGCCGGCCTGATTACTCCCATATATATTCTAAGCGCGTATTTTGATAGGATAAATATTTCCCAAGTTTGGTGGATAAAAGGCAAGGTTTTCCAGGTTAAATTGTCGAAAAAAGAATATTATTTTCATTCCACCAATATAATCGCCGGCCTACTATTGACCGTAGTAGGAATTGCCTTTATAATGTGGAAGGGAACATCTTTCCTTTTGCCATTTTTTGACAAGACGGGGCTTATTAGTTTATACTATAACCTCAATGAATGGCTGATGCTAAATCTTTAAAAACGCATTATTATAAAATAATTATTAATTGGTTAAATTCATTTATGACCGAAACACATCACGCTCCGCATCATGAGCCGGTTCATCATACGCCGACTCCGCAACCCCCTTATTATCAAGGACAGGGAGGGGGATTATTGGACGCTCCGCCGAAAACCACTTTTGTTATGGGTTTTTTAGCCGGAATAGTTTTGACCGCTGTCGTGGGATTATTCTTTATATTCCCGTCCGTGGCGCAAAATGCCAAAAATGGCAAAGTGGCCGGTACGACGACCAATAGCAATACCAACACAGCTCTGGCAGTAACGCCTCCAGCCGCCGGTGACGAGCCGGTTATTGGAAATTTCCGGGCTGTTACCGATTCCGAACACATTCGCGGCGACAAAAAATCGCCTCTCACGATTGTTGAGTACTCCGATTTTGATTGCCCTTTTTGCGAGCGGTTTCACCCGACTATGCAAAAAATATCAGACGAATATAAAGGCAAAGTCAAATGGGTCTACCGGCATTTTCCTTTAGACTCTCTGCACCCGAATGCCCGCAAAGCGGCTGAAGCCAGCGAATGCGCCAATGAATTGGGCGGCAATGACGCTTTCTGGAAATTCGCCGATAAGCTCGCTGGTGAAAGCGGACAATCAACTGCTGAAAAACTTACGACCTACGCAAAAGATATCGGGCTCAATGAAGCTAAATTCAAAACCTGCGTTGATTCGGAAAAGTACAAGCAAAAAGTCCAAGACGATTACAATGACGCGGCCGCGGCTGGAGGCCAAGGCACTCCTTACAGCGTCTTGATTGATTCTAAAGGCGGGAAGACCGCGATCAACGGCGCGCAACCATATGAGTCTGTAAAAGCGATGATAGACGCGAAGCTGTAAAGACACAGATGAACGCAAGATAATTTAAATCGCAAGATTAACGCCAGATATCTTGCGTATATCTCGCGACTAATAAATCTCGCGTATATCTGCGTATTCTATGATTCCGTGGTTTCAAATAGAACAAATCCATTTCGGGCCCCTCACGATTCAAGTGTGGGGCCTCTTGGTATCTCTGGGTTTTATGCTCGGAGCGTTTGTGCTTTGGAAAGAAGCGAGGCGCAAGGGAGTGGATGCCAATATCATTTTGGATCTTTTTATTTTAATTTTAGCGGGCGCAATTATCGGCGGGCGGCTTTTTTATGTTGCCGAGCATTACAAAGAGTATATCGGCGATCTTTTGCGGATTTTTCTAATTTCCGAAGGGGGGATGTCTTTCTTTGGAGGATTTTTAGCTGCTTTGGCGGCCGGAGTGGTTTTTGTTCATAGAAAAAAGATGCCGGTGTGGAAAATCACGAACATAATCGCGCCAGCTTTGGCCGCCGGCTACGCAATCGGCCGATTCGGCTGTCTTTTCATTCACGATCATTTGGGGAAAATCACCAATTTCTTTTTGGGTATAAAGACGCCAGACGGCACGATCCGCCACGAGCCGATAATTTACGAAATTTTTTTCAATGGCCTGACGCTTTTCTTTGTTCTCTGGTTTTTGCGAAAGAGGATCAAAAAAGACGGAATGCTTTCGATTATTTTCCTTGTCTGGTTTTTGTCCGTGCGGTTCGTCACTGACTTTTTCCGCTCCGCCGATTTGCCCGATTCGGACATAAGATATTTCGGCTTAACTCTGGCGCAGATAACTATAATAATATTTGCAGTATTTGTTTTGCTGATTTCTAAATATTTTATAACGAAGAAACAAAACGCACATTAAGATTTAATTTACAGTAATTAAACATCGTCGCAATTCAAAATATGTCGTGCATCAAACGATCGTCACATATACGACATTATTTCTTAAGATTAAAAAATAATACGATATGGATTCATCGAGTAAAAGCAGTTTATGATATGTCGTGCATCAAACGATCGTCGCATATACGACAAAATTATATTATGCTATAATAAATTAAGGCGAAATAAAAGCGAGAAAAGAAGAGGCGACGGGTGTTTGAATTAATAAATTAATAACGCAATTATCAATAATTATGAAAGGCGAAAATAGATTGAAAATATTGGAGTTTCTTGAAAATTCCGGCCAGGCATTAGAGGAATTGTTTTTTATTTTTACAGTGCCCTACGGCACTTCTTTTCACGGGGCGGAATATCGTTTGAGAAAATTTCGAGAGGAGAGAGAGAATTTAAAAACCCTCAAAAAAGATAAACGGCGGTTTGATGACTTGATTTATCGTTTGCGCAAAGATGTGTTGATTGATGATATTAAGAGTAAAAAAGGGTCTTTTTTGCGCCTAACGCAAAGGGGAATAGAAATTTTAAACAAACTGCGCGACAAAAAAGACAAAGCAATGCCTGACGCAAAATATCAAAGCCAAAATGACGATAATTTAAAGATAATTATTTTTGATATTCCCGAAGGGGAGAAAAGAAAGCGCGTTTGGCTGCGTTCCGCCCTTAAAAACTTAAATTTTACAATGCTTCAGAAAAGCGTTTGGGCGGGGAAAAGCAAGCTGCCCCACGAGTTCGCGATAGATTTGAATAAACTGAAAATAATTTCTTATGTAGAAATTTTTGCTATCAGCAAGACCGGAAGCTTGAAGCAATTAAAATTTTAAAAAAACAAATCTACCAAGATTCGAACGATGTCGTACATCAGACGATCGTCGCATATACGACATATCTGAACAGCGTTGTAATCCGATGGTATAATGCTAATGAAAAAAAATATGGACAATGAGAATAATCATAATCCCGAGCCTACCCAAGAGATGCCATTGGTTGATATTGGAAAAGATAATCATGATCAAACAGATCAGCAAAAAAGAGACGAGCGAATCCTGCAAATTGATCAGGAGTTGGCCGAGTTTTCAGTTAAGGCGCAAACCGAAGACGAGATAAACGCCGTTCAAATGGAAAGAGATCAAGAATATCAAAACAAAATCCAAGAACTGGAGACGGGCCTGAGCCAGCCGCTTTCCGAAGAAACAAAAGATAAAATTCATCAGAATATGGTGGATAGCGTAATCGATCGGGCACGAAGAGTGAATAATAAGTTTGATAATCTGCAGATATTAAGAAATACGGAAAATCTTATTACTAACATGGAATCGCTTGGTGCAAAAATTGACAATAATTCAAGGATTAGGTTGGTAGAGATATTATCTTCGCCTCAGATATTGCATGTTAATAGGCGCGAACTAGTAAAACTATTTGGAGTTGATGAGAAAGATGACGCATTAGTCAGAAAACTTTATCAACCATTCAATGAAAAGTACGGGAAATTATTAAAAGAATGGTTGATAAAAGAAAATAAATTTTTTTCTCCAAATCAGAAATTAAATTAACCGGAAATCAAGAAGTTCAAATCAATGGCGAAACGATAGATATGGCGGAACTTAATGATTCTAAGATTTCTGAACTAGGAATAAAAAAAATTAAACGAATTATAGATGGAATCATTAATGACAATGAAAGTACTGCCGGACAAGGTATGTTCTGGAATGTTTTGGTGCCAAAAGAAATACCTTTTGTTTTAAAGACTGAGCGCAAGCTTTATGATGAAAGTCAGGAAAAATACAGAAGAAAATCACTATTACAATACCCGATTATTAGAGATAGTATAGGAAAAGAATTTTTACCTAAACAAGCTGTTTTGCTGGCGCACGATTCAGAACGATTTTATGTTTTGCAAGAAAAAATGCCATTGCAAAAAATGACAAGTATTAGAAATAAAAATATTGATTCAGTTATTGCTGGTGATTACGGACAGGAAATTGTAAACGCTTTGAGCGAAGAGAAAAATAAAGAAAAATTGAGGGAATTTATTTCCGGAGTTGAGCGTCTCTATAAAGATCATAAACTAATAATTGATACGGTTGGGGATAATTTATTTTTTAATGTTTCCGAAGGCGGTGATTTGAATATAAAGCTGGTGGATTACGGCGCCTTCAAACAGCGTGGGGATGTCCCAAATAGTGACATAAAAGAAGTGCTAGTGTTTTTAGAAAAATTGACGAATTTATTATAGGCGAACTTTTTTTTTGAATTACTGCAATTCAAAATATGTCGTAGATCTACCAATCGTCACATATACGACATTATTATCTTGAGATTAAAAAAATACGATATGGATTCATCGGGTAAAAGCAGTTTATGGTAAGTCATACATCAGCCGATCGTCATATATACGACATTTTTACCGACTTATTTCATGACATAACTTTTATAATATTTGGTCGCACATTGTGCGATCGCTTCATCTGCGACTAGAATTATTTTGCCCCCATTTGTTTTTTTATAATTTAATAGTATAATGAAAAAATATTTGTTTGATTTGAAATCATGCCGATTGTTGAAGTAAAAAATTTATCCAAATATTATCCCAAGCCCGATAATCCGAAAGAAAAATTCGCGGCCGTGGATGATGTTTCATTTGAAATAAAAGAAGGGGAGACTTTTGGCATTCTGGGGCCGAACGGCGCGGGCAAAACCACGACTTTGGAAATGCTTGAGGGATTGAAAGTTATTGAAAAAGGGGAAGCGCTTGTCTCTGGAATTTCCGTAAAAAACGATCCGATGAGAGTGAAACAGATAATCGGGGTCCAGCTCCAGGAAAGCCATTATTTTGATTTTTTAAAACTCAAAGAATTGCTTGATTTGTTCGGAGAATTTTATCATCGCAAAATTGACGGCCTGGAATTGCTTCGCGAAGTCCAGCTGGAAGATAAAAAAGCGGCTTATACCAGGCAATTATCCGGTGGACAAAAACAGCGCCTCTCCATCGCTTCGGCTCTGGTCAATGATCCCAAAGTGCTTTTTTTGGACGAACCGACCACGGGCTTGGATCCGCAAGCCAGGCATAATTTGTGGGATTTGGTGAAAAAAATAAAAGCCAAGGGGAAAACAATCGTCTTGACCACGCATTATATGGAAGAGGCGCAAATCTTATGCGATCGCTTGGCGATTATGGATCATGGAAAAATAATCGCGCTGGACACGCCGGATAATCTTGTGAATAAATACGCCCCGATATCGCATATTATTATAAAAACGGATCAGCCGCTGCCAGACGAAGAATTGAAGAATATTCCGCATGTTCAAAGCATATCATCAGAAAACGATTTTTATGATTTTTGGGTAAGCAATCCGGAAGAGGTTTTACTGCGCTTGGTGGAATTTGCTAAATCGCGCGGCATTAAAATTTTATCACTGCGCGTTGAGCGGTCTACTTTGGAAGATGTTTTTTTGAGCTTGACGGGAAGAGAATTAAGAGATTGAATTTATGACTTTATTTAAACTCACCATTGCCAATATCAAAATGTATTTGCGCGATCGGCAGGCGCTTTTTTGGGCATTCTTTTTTCCTTTGCTTTTAATGACGGTATTCGGGGTGATGAATTTTGAAGGATCGGGAAAATTAACATTGGGAGTGGTCAATCTTTCGCCATCGCCCGCGGCTGGCGAATTTGTCAGTTCGTTGGAAAAAAGCGAATCGCTGGACATCAAAAAAGATTCCAGAGAAAACGAAGAAGCGGCGCTCAAGAAAGGGGACAGGGACGCGGTGATGATTTTGCCGGAAGATTTTCTGGCCGATCCGGCGAAAACCTCGCCTTACACAATCAAAGTTTTGGTCAATAAAGGGCGGCCCCAGCAGAGTAGTACGGCCTTGTCCGTGCTCGGCAGTATTTTTTCCGAAATGGAAAGAAATATGACGCAAAAGCCGAAATTATTCGCCATTGAAACCGAGGATGTGGTGGCGCGCAATTTGCGGTATATTGATTTTGTGGTGCCTGGGGTGGTCGCTCTTTCCATTATGCAGCTTTCCATTTTCGGGATCGGCTTTACCATTGTTGAATACAAACGCAAAGGTGTGATGAAGCGGCTTTTTGTCACACCTTTGAAACCGCTTGATTTCACATTATCCCATGTGATTATGCGCTTGCTTGTTTCAATATTTCAAGTGAGTATTTTATTTGCCGTGGCGATTTTGGTTTTCAATGTTAATGTGCTCGGCAGTTTTGCCGCTTTGTATTTTTTCGTAATATTGGGCGGGCTTTTATTTTTAAGCTTTGGTTTCGCCCTGGCCGGCATTTCCAAGACCGAAGACGCTTTGCAAGGATTGACCCAAGTATTTGTTTTTCCTCAAATGTTTTTGGGTAATGTATTTTTTTCCACCGACGCGATGCCGGAATGGCTTCAAAAGATTGTAGTATATATGCCTTTGAATTATTTGTCGGACGCGATTCGGAAAATTTCCACCGAAGGCACTGGGCTGATGGATCTTCAAAAAGATATTTTGGGAATTTCGGTCTGGATAATCATCGGCTTTGTCTTAGCCATTAAACTCTTCCGCTGGCGCGAAGCGGCGAATAGTTAGTTTTTTGACAAAAAGGCGTAATTGTATTATAATTCTCCCGCGGGGTGGAGAAGTGGCATCTCGTCGGGCTCATAACCCGAAGATCGGCCGTTCGAATCGGCCCCCCGCAACCAAGTAAAAAATAAGCGAATGACTTTCACCCGCCTAAATTTTTGGCTGGGTAGCTCAGTTGGTTAGAGCGAAGGACTCATAAGCCTTAGGTCGTGGGTTCGATTCCCACCCCAGCTACTAGCCAAAAATTTGGGCGGGCGAGTAAGCCTTAGGTCAGTGGTTCTGCGCCAGAGGCGCATCCGCCTTGGGCGGAGATTCCACTTTGACTGATGATAATTATAATCTAATTGGCGTTATGAAAGTATGAAAAAAACTCATTTTATACTTATTATCGTTATTACGACTTTTATTTCCGGCAGCGTAGCATTCGCTGCTTCATTGGCAGTTAAGTGCCCGGTAGTTATTGCTACTAAATCATCTAAGTCATATACATTGTCAAAAAATAAATTTGTTTGTTTTAAATCAGAAGCAGATGCAAAAAAATCTGGCTACAAAAATGAAAAAACGGTTAAAAAAACATGGAAACCGGTAACTTCTTTTTCTGGTTCAGTTGACAAGACTACCGATCCATTTATAATTACCGGAGCGCAATGGCGTATTAAATGGGATTATCCAGGGGACGCCCATTTTGCAATCGTTGTATATGATGCTACGAAAAATGAATACAAAAAGCTCATGGTTAATACTATCGGCGCAACAAATGACAACTCTAACTACTATGGGGCGGGATCATATTATTTAGATATTAGCGCTGGTTCTGATTGGAATGCTTCAATTGAAGAATATAAGTAATGTTAATAAGTCAAAGTTGTAGCACTGTTTATGTTTTTATCAAATCACGCGGCTGTGGGAGCGCTTTTGACCGTGCACACTGACAATCCGGCAAGCGCTTTTGTTCTTGGATATTTTTCCCATTATCTTCTGGATATGATCCCGCACGGTGACGAAAAAGTCGGCACTTGGATGAAAGAAAAACACACGAACTTGCGTTCCGCCGGAGTATTGATGGCCGACTTGAGCATTACGGCTATATTCTTTTTATCACTAAGCTGGAAAATTGATTTTCCCCATCCGTATGTCGTGGCGGCGGGAGTCTTCGGGGCGATGTTGCCGGATTTTCTGTACGGATTTTACGATCTCATAAGAAAATATCTTTCACCGGAAAAAAAGAAGCACTACCGCGAAAAAGGCGGCTGGCTCATCAAATTGGCCAAGCGAACGCTTTGGGATAATTTTTTATTGGAGCGGCATTTTTATATTCACAGAAAAATTCATTTTGCCCTGGGATACAATATTTCATTTCCAAGGGGCATGATTTTTCAAGCAGTGCTTCTCGGATTTTTATATTGGAGCACGCTTAATTATTTGAGTGTATGAATCTGAAATCACAAATTGAAAGTTTGCTTTTCCTTTCTCCGAAGCCTGTGGCGGTAAAGAAATTGGCCGAGGTGACGGGCGGAAAAAAAGAGGAAATACAAAATATTTTGGATGAGCTTAAAAAAGAATATGACGAGCGCGGCGGCGGAGTGTCAGTAATAGACCACCAAGGATCTTATCAAATGTCCACTTCGGCGGAAAATTCGGAAATGGTTAGGAATTTTTTAAAGGATGAACAACTCGGCGAATTGACCAAGCCGGGTCTTGAAACTTTGACGATTATCGCGTATCGCGGCCCTCTAACCAAAGCCGAATTGGAACAGATCAGGGGAGTGAATTGCGGTTTGATTTTACGCAATTTGATGATCCGCGGATTGGTGGAAAGACGGGAAGAAAAAGACAAATTGCGCACCGTGTATGAAGTGACGCACGAATTTTTAAGATATTTAGGACTTACTTCCATTAAAGAATTGCCGGATTATGAAAAACTCTCCACGCATGAGAGTATAGAGAGAGTGTTGGAAGAAGCGGGTAAACGAGTATGAAATACCTCATCGCCAATTGGAAAATGAATCTTGGGATAAAAGAGAGTGTTGAGTTGTCTAAAAAAATATCCGGCGAAATTGAGTCTGATAAAATTAAAACCATTGTTCTTTGTCCATCGTTTGCTTCTTTAGCCGAAGTTTCCGAAGTCATTAAAAAAAGTTCATTAAAATTGGGCGCGCAGGATATTTTCTGGGTAAATAAAGGCGCGTTCACCGGAGAAGTGGGGGCGCCGGAATTGAAAGAGATCGGAGTAGAATTTGTGATTGTCGGACATTCGGAAAGACGGCATATTGTCGGCGAAACCGACGAAGTGATAGCGAAAAAAATGAAATTGGCGGCGGATTTCGGATTGCGGCCGATTTTGTGCGTGGGCGAGACGGGGGACGAGCGGGAAAACGAGCAAGCGGAAAAAAGGGTGGCGGAGCAATTGGATCTCGGGCTTCAGCTCTTGGACAACGCGCAAATTTCCAAAATCTTGATAGCTTACGAACCGGTCTGGGCGATCGGCACGGGCAAAGCGTGTTCGCCCGATGACGCGCTATCAATGTTCGTTTTAATCAAAAAAGTTTTGCAAGAAAAATTCAGTGAAAATAATATCCCGATTCTTTACGGCGGGAGCACGGATGATAAAAATATTGCTTCGTACATTGAAGCCGGTTATGCCGGCGCTTTGGTCGGAGGGTCAAGTCTGAAACCGCTGACATTTTTGAAAATGAAAGAGGCGATTGAATAAGGTTAAATGGTTTTCTTTGTGAATATCCCGCCAATTATATGGGTTTTGAGTTGAATGTTTTTATGGTATAATATTTAAATGTTAATAACCAAAGAAAAAGTCCTCAAAAAATTAAAGGAAGTGATAGATCCGGAATTGCATTTGAATATAGTGGATTTAGGCTTTATTTACGGGATTGAGTTTCCCAAAAAAGACAGCGTAAAGGTAAAAATGACTATGACTTCGCCCGCTTGTCCCTTGGCGCCTTATTTCGAGGAGGAAGTACCGGCAGTTGTTAAAAAAATAAAAGGAGTAAAAAGCGCCAAGGTGGAATTTACTTTTACGCCCAAGTGGACGCGGGTCAAGATTTCAGAATCAGCCAAAGAAGAATTACGGATGAGGGGAGTGCCTATTTGACTCGTATCATCAATCTCGTATCTCGTATCTTGATAGTTGATGGTCATAAGTTCCAAGATGCAAGTTAAAAGATATAAGATGCAAGAAATTGTAAAGGTCGAAAAAAATTATTATTAAAATTAAGAATAATTGAAATATATGAATAAAATTATCAAAAAAGCCGTTTTGTCGGCAATAGCGAGCTCCGGACTTTTTATCGGCATGACCGCATTAGTGCACGGAGCGGGAGCCGGAACAGCCGCGCCATCATCGTTTTACAGTCATGAAATTTTTGCCGTACTTCACGGATTTCTCGGACTTTTATTGATTATGGGCTTGATGCTTGTTTTGGGAGGGCTTATTCAAATGAAAGTGAACGGCAACGGATTCCAGATGATTAAAGTCGGCACGGCTATGCTTTTGGTTTCATCGGTAATACTCGCTTTATCCGGTATTTATTTGTACAGCTTGTATCGCGGAGGATCGATCGGAGCGCCGGAAAGCGCGAGAAAGATTATCAAGGCGAGTACGCGGCCTTGGGTGCACGGCATTATGATGGAAATGAAAGAATTTATCGGCGTGTATGTGCCGGTAATTATCGCTATGATGTATGTGGTGGTAAAAACTTACGGCGCCGGATTTGTAGAGAATAAAAAAGCCAGAATGATGTTTACGGTCTTATTGACGCTCGCCGTTGTATGGACCGTCGTGACATTCGGATTCGGAGCGTTCATTACTAAAACCGTGCCATTATAAACTAACCCGTTGAATCTATATGACTGAAGATATAATAAACGAAGGAAAGCTTTTGGCGGCTTATATTGGCGGCGGAGTGATGCTTTTGGCGATCGGCATTTTGAATGTCGCGAGCGAATTGTCCGAAAGTACCGGCAAAGCGCTGGAGCTTTATAAGCCTTTAGGCGCTTATTCCGGAAAAATCACCTTTGGGCTGATTTGCGGAGCGATTGTCTGGGGAATTCTGCATTTTGTATTGAAAGACAAAAAAGCGGATGCCAAGCTCGGGCTTTACTTTTTTATAGCCGCGCTTTTACTCGCCACCTTATTCGTATTTACGCCGTTTATTGGGTTACTTGAATAATAACCAATACTTCAAAAGAATGAGCGTTTGCCTTTCCGCCTTTTTGGCGGAAGGAGAGATTCGCATTCTACGACAAGCAAGTATGCAGCCACCACTCAACAAACCGGAAAGCAACGGTGGAAAAAAAAGCGATCAGCTCAATGTCTTTTACGCTCTGTCTTTGGCTTGGCAAATGGGATTTTTGATTATCGCGCCGATTTTATTGTTCTTATTCGGCGGATATATGATTGACAAATGGCTAAAGACCGCTCCGCTTTTCATAATCATCAGCATTTTCGCGGCACTGGCCGTCTCGGTTTACGAAATACACCACTTGATCAAGCCGATGCTGGAAAGCAGCCGAAAAGAACTGGAAGAAATTACCGGTGAAAAAAGCGATAGCAATAAGAAGTAAAATATTTTATGAGCTCTCCGCATATTTCTCTGATACCGGAACACATTGGGAATATTTTGGGAATTTCTTTCACCAATTCGGTTTTGACCGCGTGGCTGGTGACGGTTGTTTTGACAATTTTAGCGATCGCAGCCACGAGAGAAATGCGTTTTGTGCCGAGAGGAATCCAGAATTTTTTTGAAACAATGATAGAATATGTGCTGGGATTGGTGGAACAGGTGATGGAAAATCGCGAGCAAGCGCGAAAGATTTTTCCGCTGGTGGCGACAATTTTTCTATTCGTGCTTTTTGCCAATCTGATGGGCATTTTCCCGGGCATAGGTTCTATCGGCATAATCGCGGAGCACGGAGAAGAATTTATTCCTCTTTTGCGCCCCACTAATGCCGATCTGAATATGACCGTGGCGCTGGCTTTGATTTCCGTGGTTGCCATTCAATTTTTGGGTATCGCAACGCTCGGATTTATAAAATATTCCAAAAGGTTTTTTAATTTTACCAGTCCCTTGAAGCTCGTCATCGGCTTATTTGAATTGTTGGGAGAATTTACCAAAATCATTTCTTTTTCTTTCCGGCTTTTCGGCAATATTTTCGCGGGCGAAGTCCTCCTGATCGTTATCGGATTTTTAGCGCCTTACATTATTCCCGTACCGTTTTTATTTTTGGAAATATTTACTGGTTTTATTCAGGCCTTTATTTTCGCCATACTGACCTTGGTATTTTACAAAGTGGCGATCACGCAAGAAGGCGAAGAAACAGAAACTCAAGAAGAAACTAAACCCGCTCAATAGGCGGAGTAGAATATTATCAAATTAATTACAAAATTCGAATATCGAAATACGAAACAAATCCCAAATTCAAATTTTCAAAAATTAATAAACTTGTTTTGTTATTTTGATTTTGATTATTAAATATTGTTTCGGATTTCGGATTTGAGAGGTATTATGTCTTATCAAGCAAAAAATTATGATCAATTACTGGGCATCAAGGGATTAAGCGATCAATTATTAAAAAATCATTTTACCCTATATCAAGGATATGTGACTAATTTCAATAAAGTAAACGATATATTGGTTGCAATGGAGAGGGAAGGAAAATTCGGAACTCCGGAATACGCGGAATTGAATCGCCGTTTTGGCTGGGAATTCAACGGGATGCGGCTTCACGAATATTATTTTGAAAATTTGTCAAAAGAAGTGCGCGCTATTGATCAAAATTCCGAATTGCATAAAAAAATTGTTGCCGAGTTCGGCTCTTATGAAGCGTGGGAAAAAGATTTCAGAGCTATGCTTGCGATGCGGGGGATCGGCTGGGTGGTTTTATATCACGATGCGCAAGCCGACAGATTATTCAATGTTTGGATCAACGAGCACGACGCGGGCCACTTTGCCGGTTGTACGCCTATTCTTGTCGTTGATGTTTTTGAGCACGCTTATATGATAGACTACGGCATCAAACGCGCGGACTACATTGAAGCGGTAATGAAAGCGATCAGCTGGGAATCAGTTGAACAAAGAATGAAGTGAGTTTGACAGGATGCCGCAAGGCATCCTGTTTTCTAAAAAATATTTTTACAAATAGTTGCAAGAAGTGGAAAAATGTGCTATACTGTAAATAATATATTATTTATTATTAAAATTACATATTTACTTTGAATTATGAAAAGACTTCCAATTGTCGGAATATTTTTCGCCTTAGCGGGAATAGCGTTTCTTTTGGCGGGCGGAGCGGCCTTAGGCATGGCAAAGGCCGGGAAAACATCGCTTCAGGCCGTATACAAAGCCCAGAATCTTATGATGACTTATGACGCGAACGGCAATTTTACGGACCGGGATAAAGTTGAAGGAGGAAACGCCATTCTTTCGCTATTGACCAATGATTGGAAATATCCTTTGAGAAAAGGCTCGCTTGATCCTAAAAATCCTTTGGTGAATACGCCCGACGAGGTGATGGTGCAGTATGCGCGTATCAGCTATCATACGCTGCACAGCACGCAAACCATCACGCTGGATAAAGATGTAGAGTATAAGGGACAAACATATAATGCGGGCAAGCATGATTTTGCCGTTGATGGACGGTATTGGCAGGATTTTGATCGAGCGCACCCGATTGAAGGAGCGGCGCGCAGTCAGGCCTGGAGCCCCACCGTGCTCGGGTTATTGGCAAGCTTGCAGGCCGGATTTGCTTCGCATACTCTGGTGGAACTGGCGTTTTATTTCAGCCTGTTGGTTATGGGTCTTGGCATGATTTTTCTTCTTGGCGGCATAGGGATTGCGTATGCCGGCCTGAAAGAGCGTAAAAAATAACCGGCAGCTTTAATTTGTTTTGCCGCTGATGCCGCCCGCTTGGTTTTTCCAACGGGCGCTTTAGTAAAGGGGATCAGGGTAAAGAGTCGGCTCTGTAATTTTAATTGAAAATATGTGCGGGATTATTGGATACATCGGAACAAAACAGGCGTTGCCCATTCTTTTGGAAGGGTTGAGACGCTTGGAATACCGCGGTTATGATTCAGCCGGAGTGGCGCTCGTGGCGCCGGACCCGCTTGGCGGCGAGGCAAGCGGAAGCAAGATTTTTACCGAGCGGGCGGCGGGGAAAGTGTCCGAGCTTGAAAACAAATTTATTGATAATAATCTTCCCGGGCTCATCGGTATCGGCCATACGCGTTGGGCGACGCACGGAGCGCCGAAAGAAGAAAACGCCCATCCGCACGGGGATTGCGAAAACAATATCGCCGTGGTGCATAACGGCATTATTGAAAATTATCAGGAATTGAAAAACGAACTTGCGGCGCGCGGGCATAAATTCCGGTCGGAAACCGATACGGAAGTTATCGCGCATCTTTTGGAGGACGAGCCAAAAGAACTTTCCTTGGAAAAAAAGTTGATGAATATTTTGCCGCGGCTGGTCGGGACTTACGGTCTGGCCGTGATTGATAAAAATGATTCGAAAAAAATCGTGGTGGCGCGTTTGGGCAGCCCTTTGGTCATCGGCATCAGAGGATCGGAATTTTTTATCGCGTCCGATCCGAGCGCTTTTATTTCTCAAACGAGAGAGGTTCTTTATTTGGATGACGGAGAGGTCGCGGCTCTTAGTCCCCAAGGCATTGAAATTATTGAAAAAGGAATTTCAAAAAATAAACAATCCGAGCTTTTGGAATGGAGCGCTGAAAAAATTGAAAAGCAAGGCTATCCGCATTTTATGTTAAAGGAGATAAACGAGCAGCCGAAAGTGATTGAAGACACGATCCGCGGACGGTTGGAGGAAAAAGACGGTTTGGCGCATTTGGGCGGACTCAAAGAAGCGGAAGAGAAGTTGCGGAAAATTGAAAAAATAATAATTGTCGGTTGCGGTTCGGCTCTGTATTCCGGAAAAATAGGGGAATATATAATTGAAGAATATGCCGGGATTCCGGTTGAATGCGAATACGCTTCCGAATTTCGGTACAGAAAACCGGTTTTGGATGATTCCACCGCGGTTTTGGCCGTGAGCCAATCGGGCGAAACCGCCGATACTTTGGCCGCGATTCGCGAAGCAAAGAGAAAAGGAGTATTGACTCTCGGAATGGTTAACGCGGTCGGTTCAACTATCGCGCGCGAAACCGATGCCGGAATTTACAATCACGCCGGACCCGAGATCGGTGTCGCTTCAACCAAAGCGTTTATTTCGCAAGTGGCCGCATTCGCGCTTATCACGCTTTTTCTCGGAAGACAGAGGCAAATGTCGGCCGTGACCGGCGTTCGCATTGCGGAAGAATTAAAAACATTGCCGGAAAAAATATCGCAAATTTTTTCGCAAAAAGAACAAATTGAAAGCATCGCGGAAAAATATGCCAAGTTTTCAAATTTTCTTTATTTGGGAAGAAAATACAACGCGCCGATCGCTTTGGAAGGAGCTTTAAAGCTCAAAGAAATTTCTTACATTCACGCCGAGGGATATCCGGCCGGAGAAATGAAGCACGGGCCCATCGCTCTTTTGGACAAGAATTTTCCGGTGGTCGCCATCGCTCCCAAAGACAGCGTTTATGAAAAAATGAAATCGGCCATTGAAGAGGCAAAAGCCAGACAGGCTCCGGTACTTGCTCTGACCACCGAGGGAAACAATGAAATGGAAAATTTGGCCGATGACATAATTTATATTCCAAAAACTCTGGAAATGTTGACGCCGATTTTGAGCATTATTCCTCTCCAACTTTTTGCTTATTATATCGCCGTATCAAAAGGATACGATCCGGACAGGCCGCGCAATCTCGCCAAATCAGTGACTGTAGAGTGATGCAGGCTTGACTTGTGCGGTTTTGAGTGCTAAACTGTGTTATTAAATTGTTCCTTTTTGAATTTAACCAAATAAACACAGGGGGATGAAAAATGGAAGAAAAGTTGAATCTAGCGAAAGAAGATCAGAAGTTTATGTTTAAGCTTGTGTTTGGAATAGTTGCGATTTTTTTATTGACTATGGCGATAAAGTGGATAATTCCAAATAGAGAAAAGCCGCTAACGCACGAGCAAAAAATGCGGATGGCGATTGAAAAAAATCGCAAGGAAGCATTAAGAAAGAGATCGGGTCTCTTGTCAGGAAGGCGGGTGAACCGGCATACTTGATTTGCCGGAAAAATCAGCTGTTTTTGGCGAGATTTGAAGGATCGCCGGAAAATTTAACCGTGATAACCGATGAAGTTATTCCCGATGCGACCTGCCAATAATTACGCGGCCGCTCACTGCCCAAACCTGATAAGTTTGGGCTTATTTTTTAGCGCTTTAGCTTCAAGTCTTGACATGAAAATTTTAAAGGTGTATAAATAATATTGGTTCTTAAAAAATCAAAATTATAAATAATTTACATATAGGACTTACGCGTTTGAATTCAATTTAGGGGCGGCCAATTTCCGGCCAATGCTTTTAAAATGATCCAAACCTGTAAGCCTTGATGAATCGATTATGCCGAAACTCTCTTCATCAGAGGCGTTTATTTTTATTATTCAAATTCTTGTTCTTTTAGGATCTGCCAAAGCAGCAGGCGAATTATTTAAAAAAATCAAACAACCCGCCGTTATAGGCGAAATTTTAGCCGGTATTATTTTAGGACCGACTGTTTTTGGCGCGCTAATGCCGCAAAGTTTTGACTGGCTTTTTCAATCGGCCAAAGGCGCTTCTCTTTCTTTGGATGGATTTATTTTATTGTCCGCGATTTTTCTTTTGTTCGCGGTTGGTCTGGAAATTGACATTGAGACGATTAAAAAACAAGGCCGGGCGGTGGGATGGATGAGCTCTCTGGGCATTCTCATTCCTTTGGCTATCGGCGCCGGCACGGGCTGGCTGATTTACCCGATGGTTGATTTGCCGGTTTCCCGCGAAGTTTTTTCGCTTTTTATGGGTGCGGCTCTTTCCATTTCGGCTTTGCCGGTGATTGCACGAGTTTTAATGGATTTGGGTCTGCTCAAAAGCAAAATCGGCAGCTTGATAATCGCGGCCGCGACGATCAATGATGTGGTCGGGTGGCTGATATTCACAATAGCTTTGAGTATGGCGGGAGGCGAAAGCGCACACCTGAATATTTGGGCTACGATTATTCTGACAATAATTCTCGCGGTTTTATCAGTCACTTTGTTGAAAAAAGCGGTAAATTTTATTTTGGGAATTATTAGTAAAAATTTTTCAGGAAACGGGGCGATTTTTGGAACAAGCATAGTATTGATGCTTGTTTTTTCTTTAATTACCGAATATATCGGAATCCACGCGGTTTTCGGCGCGTTTTTGGTGGGCGTCGCGATCGCCGGTTCAAAATACTTCAATAAAGAAGTGAAAGAAAGCATTGGGAATTTTACCGCCAATATTTTGGCGCCGATGTTTTTTGTTTCCGTGGGATTGAAAGTTAATTTTTTAAAAAGTTTTGACTGGAAAATAGTTTTAATTGTTATCGCGGCGGCTTATATCAGCAAGATTTTGGCCGGGATTATCGGCGGACGGCTTGCTAAAATTTCTCAAAAAGAAGGTTTGGCCGTCGGTCTTGGGATTGCCGCTCGCGGCGGAATGGGAATAATTTTGGCAATCCTGGCTTTGAACGCGCATTTGGTGAACGAGGTTCTTTTTGAAGCGTTGGTGATTATGGCGGTCGTCACTTGCGTAAGCGCCGTATTGATTAAGCCGCTTTTAACCAAGTCAATAAATAAATCAAGCGCCGGCTCCGAATCAATATCTCCAAGTATTGCCGTTAGCGCGCATCACTCAAATCCGTCGCCTTGAAAAGCTAAGAGCCGTTTACCTCTTGCGCCAATTTTTAAACATTAAGACAAGTATAAAAAGTTGACGCAAGGGGTAAATAGTTTATTTACCCCTTTTTGTTCTTTGTAAATTCAGCAAGATGTCGCGCATTTTCTGCAGGATGAGTTTAGCCCGAACTTTTCGGGATATATGCCCATACTTCAGGATATGCATGAAAAATAAACCAATAACCACAAACCACAAGGAGGTAGAAAATGAGTCATTCAGTATCGGGAGTTTCTCTGTTTTTGTTGCAAGCGCCGCTTTTAATCGGTTTACCATTTGCCATTTGGCGGTTCAAATTCGTCCAAAGGTTTATTCCTTTGGTAGTAATCCAGATAATGCTCGGCGTAGTTCTCGGTCCGTCAATATTAGGTCGAGTTTTTCCGGAAATGTTCAATACGCTATTTCCGCAAGCATCTCTGATGCCTATTAACGGCCTTTCTTGGATTGCCATAATCCTCTTCGGATTTCTTACCGGACTTCATTTTGATTATCGCGATATCAAAGGCCGGGGCGCCTCATTTGCCATTACCAGTCTTTCCAGTATTTTAGTGCCTTTCGGCTTGGCTCTTTTGGCCGCCTGGCAGATTTGGAATTCTTATTCCAATGTTTTTGCCGGCAATAATGCCATTGCTTTCACATTTATTATCGCAATGGGAATTGCGGTCGGAGTGACAGCCTTACCGGTTCTGTCGGCGATATTGATAGAAATGCATTTGATTCAGCGGCCGCTGGGCAAAGCCGCTCTTGGTTTCGCCACTGTCAATGACGGAGTCCTCTGGATTCTGGTTTCAATTCTTTTGTCTCTGGCTTCGTCCGGAGCGAATATCAATGCGGCAACAGTCGCAAAAACCATAGGATTAACTCTATTGTTTCTCTCGATTATGGCGCTGGCAGTAAGGCTGTTTATTATGCGTTGCCTGAATGCGAAAATAATTTCTTCGCAAATCCATAATCAAGATTTGGTGGCGGTGCTTTGCCTGCTTTTCATTTCGGCTTTTATTACCGAATTGATCGGCGTTCATTTCCTATTGGGCGCTTTTACGGCCGGAGCCATAATTCCCAAGGAAATGTCCCACGGCATCCAGCACAAACTTGAGCATTCAGTCTCAATAATCCTTTTACCGTTCTTTTTTATGTCCACGGGACTGCAAACTAAGTTTGACTTCGGCGCTTCGGAGATCTGGATTCTTTTTGCTCTTATGACCGCCGTATCAATTGTCGGCAAAGTGGCCGGGACTGCCATTCCTGAAAAACTAAGCGGCTCTTCGTGGGTCAGGTCTTTGGAACTCGGCGCGCTGATGCAGTGCAAGGGACTGATGGAGGTCGTCGTTCTTCAAATGATGCTTGCGGCGCAGATTATTACGCCGCAATGTTTCTCCGCCATGCTTTTTATGGCCATCACTACTACGGCTTTTACCAAGCCGGCCGTATTGATCGTGCGCAGATATTTCGGAACGCACAAACACCGCATTGAAGACGCCGAACCAATGATAATGGACGCTCCGGAGCCGCCGCAATTAATGGAATTGGTAAAAAACGGATAGATTTTATTTAATCTTGCTTTTGTTCTTTAAAGTCCAAACTTTTTTAGTTAAAAGTTTGGACTTTTTTTTATCCGTTTTCTCTTAAAATTATTCTAAACCATTGCAATTTAATGAAAATTCGGCTATACTGTTTATGTTTTTAAGGAGATTATTATTTTTTTAAGTGCGGATCAATGAGTTTTGATGGTATATTCATCAAGATTTGTTGACGCGCATTTGTCTCTTCTCTATGCATGAGAGCTCGTTTTTTCTCGTCGTTTTGGCGGTTTCGTTCCTTTTATTTTTAGCCGCTTATGTGGCGGTTTATGTAAAGCAGATCCGTTTGCCTTATACCGTGGCGTTGACGGTCTTTGGAATAATTTTAAGCATTTTATCCCGTTTTGCGCCGTTTGATTTTTTAAATGTATTGGAACTTTCGCCCGATCTGGTATTTTATTTATTTTTGCCAATGCTTATTTTTGAAGGCGCGTACAATATGAAATTTTTGGAGTTGCGCGCGAATTTTAAAACGATTTCGGCTCTTGCGATCGGCAGTTTATTGGTCTCCGCTTTTTTCATCGGCTGGGCTTTATTTCAAGTTTTCAAAATGATCGGATTGGAAATTCCTTTTATCACTCTTTTACTTTTCGGGGCGCTTATTTCAGCCACCGACCCGATCGCCGCTCTGGCGATTTTCAAAGAATTGGGCGTACCCAAAAGATTGCGACTGCTTTTGGAAGGGGAGAGTGTGGCCAATGACGGGACGGCTCTAGTGCTTTTTCAGGTGGTCTTAGGCATTGCCTCGGGCGGGGCATTGACCGCCTGGAAGCTGGCGGAAAGTTTTGGCAATTTTTGGTTTTTGGTCGGCGGAGGAATTATTTTCGGAAGCGTTTTAGGGATTATTTTTTCAAAATTGATAGAGCGGATAAGAAATTTAGCCGTTGTGGAAATTACTTTAACATTGGTTCTCGCCCATACGGCTTTTATTTTTGCGGAAAAATTTCTTCATGTTTCGGGAATTATCGCCACGGCAAGCGCAGCTATGCTGATAGGAAATTACGGCCGGTATAAAATTTCTCCGGAAGTGCGGAGCTTTATGGAACATTTTTGGGAGTATATGGCTTTTGTAGCCAACTCCCTTATTTTTTTGCTAATCGGGCTTTCCATCCGTGAAGCGCGTTTTGGAAATTACATCTGGCCGATCATAATAGCTTTGGCGGTCGTATTTATCGCACGATTCGTTTCCGTTTACGCGGTAATCCCGTTTACCAACAAATTAGCCAAGGAAGAAAAAACGCCTTTTTCCTGGCAATTTATCCTGTCTTGGGGCGGATTGCGCGGCGCTTTGCCTATGGCCATCGTGCTTATCTTGCCGGCCGACTCGCCGTTTTTACCGGCCGAACATCGGGAGTTACTTTTAGTTTTGACGGTTTCCGTGATTTATTTTACTCTGCTTTTTCAAGCGCCGACTTTGACGAAATTTTTAAATAGATTTAGGTTGACGGTCTTGACTCCGGTCCAGCAATTGGAACAGGAAGAAGGATTTTTACTTATGGACTCGGCCATTTTGAAAAAGCTTGACGAAATGAAAGCGAGCGGGAAATTACCGGCAAGCACTCATGAGCGTCTGCGCGAGCTTTACGCCGGACTTCATAAAGATGCCGAACAAAGATTGCGGACGCTGTTAAAAGACCGAGGCGAGATTTTATCGCACGAAGAAATGCTTTTTATATTGCGCAAGCATTTGCTGGGAATTGAGCGGCAAGCGTACATCCGTCTTTTTGACAAGCACGAGATTTCCGAAAGAATGCTGGTGGTTTTAAAAGATAAAATAGACAGGCAGATTGACCGCTTGGAAAGACGAGTGCCGCAAGCGGCCGCGGTGGGCAAAGGCAGCCGTCTGGCTTTTTGGGAATTGGAACAGAAAATTTATAAATTTATTGATAAAATCAATATCGCCTTTGTGAAAAATTGGTCTAAAAACCGAAAGCTTGATTTTGAAATTGAAGTTTATCAGAAATACCGCGCCAGAAAAATTGCCGTTGAAAAAGCGATGAAAGAGCTTGACAATATCACGGCGACGCGCGTTTTTATCGACCAGGCGGTCATTGATGCCGTAAGGAAACAATACGATTATTGGTTTGAAAATTCTCTAAAAAGATTGGATGAAATGGAAAAGAAAAATCCCATCCTCATTGAATCAATCAGATTCGTGATCGGGAATACCGTATCTATAGCCCTTGAGCAAAAAATACTCCGCGAATTGCTGCAAAAAGGAATTTTGGCGGAAAACGCTTATGCCGAAGTAAACGATTATCTTCACGGCCTGATTGTTGAAAAACATGATGTTAAGAAAATGTATTTTAAGGAATTAAAAGAAAGAGGAATGGCTTAAGATAGCGCATAATTTGCTAACCTTAGCCAAAATACCGCAAAAGTCTTGCCAAAAACTAATTTTTGGTTTATAATGAGCCAATTTGGTTAAAATTAATTCAAATAAAAATGGCTAAAGAATTGGAAATTTCAATCGCGGCCGAACCGATTTTTCATATTGGATCTTTTGCCGTCACAAACTCGCTATTGAATTCTTGGGTCGCGGTTGTAATAATCGTAATATTATCAATGTTGATAAGGCGAAAAATAACCCGCGTGCCAAGAGGATTGCAAAATGTTGTTGAAATGATTTTTGAACAAGCTTTGACCTTGGCCGATTCCATCACCGGTTCGCGTGAAAAATCAATGAAATTTTTACCCATAGTTCTCCCGCTTTTTACTTTTATATTGATAAATAATTGGCTGGGAATCCTGCCGGGCATCGGTTCCATAGGATTTTTTGAAGGAGAAGGGGATCATAAACTGTTTGTTCCGTTTTTTCGCGGCGCGACCGCCGATTTGAATACCACTTTGGCTCTAGCCGTTGTGACCATAATTTTGACGCACATATTCGGAGTGATAATGACCGGCGCTTGGAGCCATTTTAATAAATTTATAAGAATCAATCTTTTTCTGGAATTGCCCAGAAAAGTTTTTAAAGAAAAAGAATACTCGGCTCTGCTCACCAATCCGATTCAATTTTTCGTCGGTTTGATTGAAATAGTCGGAGAGTTGGCAAAAGTGGCATCGTTGTCTTTCCGGTTGTTCGGCAATATTTTCGCCGGCGAAGTGCTGATGGGAGCGATTGCTTTGATTTTCGCCTACGCTTTGCCCATACCGTTTATGTTTTTGGAAATGATCGTGGGAATTGTGCAGGCGCTGATTTTCTCAATTCTGGCATTGGTTTTTATGAGCATTATGTCAACGGATCATGCGCACGAACATTAATTTATGTTTATTATTAAAAATTATTAATTAATAATGCGATCTTCTTGAAAAAGAAAGAATCGCGCATAAGGAGTAAATATGGAATTAGCAGTAATAGCCAAGGCGCTCGCTATCGGAATGGGATCAATTCTTCCGGCCTGGGCGATCGGTAAAATCGGGGCGGAAGCTATGGCTTCAATCGGCCGCAATCCGGAAGCGACTGGAAAGATCTTGGTTCCGATGCTTTTGATGGCCGCGTTTGCCGAAGCCATCGCTATTTACGCGTTGGTAATCGCGTTTTCTATTAAGTAATTAAAAAATACCATGGAATCAATCATTGAAACATTTCATCTTGATTGGAAATTATTTTTAGCCCAAGCGGTGAATTTCACCATTGTGGCGGTGGTTTTGTGGCGCTTTGCTTTCAAGCCGTTGGCGAAAAATCTGTCCGAACGGACCAAAACCATTGAAAAAAGCCTGAAGCAAGCCAAGGAAATCGCGGAACAAAGAGAAGAGATGCTGAAATTGCGCGAACAGGCCGTGCTGGAAGCGCAGATTGAAGCCAAAAAAGTGATTGATGAGACCAGCAATAAGATGAAAGAATACGAAGAACAGATGCGGATTAAAACGCAAAATCAAGCGGAAGTTATTTTAACCAAAGCCAAGTCCGATATTCAGGAAGAGAAAGGAAAAATGTTGAGCGAGGTCAGACAAGAAGCGGCCGATTTGGTGGTAATGGCTTTGGAAAAAGTTTTGCAGGAAAAAGTCACGGCCGATTTGGATAAAAAATTGGCGGAAAAAGCGGTTAATAGCATTGCGACGAATTAATTATTATGAAAAAAATAAATGCAAAACATTACGCTCAAGCGCTTTCCAGAATTTCCGGCGCTCCGGATTTAAGCGTTGTTTTGGATAATTTTTTTAACTTGGTTCGGAAAAACGGCCAATTGTCCGGATTGGGAGAAATATTAAGCGAATACGAACGCATAGCGCTGGAAAAAAAAGAAGGTATTGCCGCGGATTTGTCAGTGGCTGCTTCGGAGAATAAGACAATAATCACGGAGATGATTAAACGGATAAAAATTCCCGGCATTGAAAAATTTAAAATTACCGCCAGAGACGACAAAGATCTTTTAGGCGGATTTAAATTACGCGTCAGGGATATTTTGATAGACGCCGGCTTAAAGAAAAAAATTACTGACCTTAAGAAATCATTTAATTAGTATGCCCAATGACGAACGGATTATCCGGTATTTACAAGAAAAAATCAATCAATTCGCGCCTAAAACTGAAATTGAGCGCGTAGGCACCGTGACCGAAGTGGCTGACGGCGTGGCAAGAATAGACGGACTATCTAACGCGGCGGCCAGTGAAATGCTTGAATTTATCACCAAAGACAACGAAGTTATAAATGGAATGGTTTTGAACCTGGAAGAAGATTCGGTCGGCGCCATGATTCTCGGAGATTACGCCAAAATAAAAGAAGGCGATACGGTCAAATCAACCGGCCGGATTTTATCAATTCCGGTGGGCGATGAATTGCTTTCACGGGTGATTGATCCTTTGTGCAATCCCGTGGACGGCCGGGGACAGATAGAATCGTCAAAATACTATCCGGTTGAGAAAAAAGCGCCCGGGGTGATTGAGCGCGAATCCGTGAAAAGCCCGCTCCAGACCGGCATCAAGGCCGTTGATACGATGATTCCGATCGGCCGGGGGCAGCGGGAATTGATTATTGGCGACAGGCAGACCGGAAAATCCCAAATCGCCATTGATACGATTATTAATCAAAAAGGGCAAAATACGATTTGCATTTATGTGGCGATCGGGCAAAAAGAATCAAAAATCGCGCGCATCGCGGCCAGATTGGAAGAAGCGGGAGCTATGGATTACACGATTGTGGTGGTGGCGGGCGCGTCTGATCCGGCGCCGCTTTCTTTTCTCGCGCCGTATTCCGGCTGCGCCATTGGAGAATATTTTATGGATCAGGGAAAAGATGTTTTGATCGTGTATGACGATCTTTCCAAACACGCGACAAGCTACCGGCAGGTATCTCTGATTTTGCGACGGCCCCCCGGCAGGGAAGCATACCCGGGCGATGTTTTTTATCTGCACTCCAGGCTTTTGGAAAGGTCTTGCAAATTATCCAAAGAATTGGGCGGGGGGAGTATCACCGCTTTGCCGATTATTGAAACGCAAGCCGGCGATGTATCCGCTTATATTCCGACCAATGTTATTTCCATAACGGACGGCCAGATATATCTTGAAGGCGACCTTTTTTATCAAGGAGTGCGGCCGGCCGTCAATGTGGGTCTTTCCGTTTCCCGCGTGGGATCGGCGGCGCAGACCAAAGCAATGAAAAAAGTGGCCGGAAAAATCCGCTTGGAATTGGCGCAATATCGGGAATTGGCGGCGTTCGCGCAATTTGCGTCCGATCTTGACGAGACGACCAAGAAACAAATTGAGCGGGGAAAAAGATTGGTGGAAGTATTGAAGCAAGACCAATTCAGTCCGATGTCAATGGAGCATCAGGTAGCCATAATTTACGCGGCTATAAACAGTTATATTGATGATGTGGCGGTTGAGAAAGTGAAGGACTTTGAAAATCAGTTTCATTCTTATCTTGACGCGAGTTTCGGAGGCTTGATGAAAAAACTGGGAGAACAAAAAGAGCTTACACCGGAAATTGAAAAGGAATTAAAAAAAGCGATAGAGGTTTTTAAAAAAGTTTATGGCCAGTAATACGCGCCAAATCAGAAGGCAAATCAAATCCATTAAAAATACGGCGAAAATTACGCGCGCGATGGAAATGATTTCAGCCGTTAAGCTGCAAAAAACTCAAGCGCAGGCTTTGGCTTCACGCGCTTATTCGCTTGCCGCCAAAGAAATTCTGGAAAAGCTCACTCTGGGCATTGAAACAAGCGAGCATCCTTTTTTCATCGAGCGGCCGATAGAGCGAATCGGCATTATCGTAATGTCGTCCAATCGCGGATTGTGCGGAAGCCTGAACGGCAATATTTTGAAAACCGTTTTGGATTATGAAAAAAATATTTTAGTGAATTTTCCCGGCGCTGAAATTTCTTACATTACAATGGGAAAAAAAATTCGCGACAGCCTGGCCAGGCTTGGAAAAAATATTTTAGCCGATTTTCCCAAACCGGACATCGCTTTGAATAGTTTGCCGGCCGTCCCATTGGCGAATTTGGCGGTTGAGGAATTTTCCAAGAAAAATCTGGATCGCGTGGTTATGATTTTTCCCGAATCAGTTTCAATCGTTAATCAAAAACCGATCGTTTTGCAGCTTTTGCCTCTGGCGTATGAATTTGCCGAAGAAGCGGCCGAAAAAGAAGCTGAAAAAAAACGCCGCATTTCTTATATTTTTGAGCCGACCAAAGAGGAGATTTTGGGGCAAGCGCTCGTGAGACTTTTAGAAACGCGGGTTTTTCAATCGCTTTTGGAAGCCAATGCCGCGGAGCACGCGGCCAGAATGGTGGCTATGAAAAACGCGACCGACAGCGCCAAGGATTTGGTTGACGATCTGACGCTTTTTTACAACCGCACCCGCCAAGCCGCGATCACTCAAGAAGTATCGGAAATCACTTCGGGACGGTTGGCGCTTGAAAATTAAATATGATTTATATTTAAATACTTAATACTAAATACTTGATACTAAATTTATGTATAACAAAGGAATTATCACTCAAATTATCGGACCGGTGGTTGATGTTCGTTTTACCGATTCATTGCCGGAAATTTATACGGCTTTGCATGTGCCGAGGCCGGACGCAAAAGATTCACAGCCGCTTGTTTTGGAAGTGGAGCAGCATATTGGCGCCAATACCGTGCGGACCGTCGCTCTCGATTCCACCGACGGATTGAAAAGAGGGGCGGAGGCGGTCAATACCGGAGCGCCCATAAGCGTCCCGGTAGGAGAAAAAGTCTTAGGTCGGCTGATCAGCGTCACCGGAAATACGATTGATGGCAAGGAACCGCTCGGCCCGGAAGTCAAAAGATACCCGATTCACCGTCCGGCTCCCAAATTCAGCGAACAATCAACCAAGGCGGAAGTTTTTGAAACCGGCATAAAAGTCGTTGATCTTATCTGTCCGTTTGTAAAAGGCGGCAAGGTTGGTCTGTTTGGCGGCGCGGGCGTTGGGAAAACCGTAATTATCCAAGAATTAATCAGAAATATCGCGCAAGAGCACGGCGGCGTTTCCGCTTTTGCCGGAGTGGGGGAAAGGACGCGCGAAGGAAATGATTTGTACCACGAAATGATTGAATCAGGAGTTTTGGATAAGACAGCACTCGTATTCGGACAAATGAACGAACCGCCGGGAGCGCGGCTTCGCGTGGCTTTGACGGCGCTTTCCATTGCCGAATATTTCAGAGACGAAGAGAAAAAGGATGTGCTTCTATTTATTGACAATATTTTCCGATTCACCCAAGCCGGATCCGAAGTGTCGGCGCTTCTTGGCCGCATTCCGTCCGCTGTGGGGTATCAGCCGACATTGGCCACGGAAATGGGAGAATTGCAAGAGCGCATCACTTCCACGAAATCCGGATCAATCACCTCGGTCCAGGCCGTGTATGTGCCGGCCGACGATCTGACCGATCCGGCTCCGGCCACCACTTTCGCGCACCTTGATTCTACCGTGGTGCTGGCCAGGTCTTTGGCCGAGTTGGGAATTTATCCGGCCGTAGATCCGCTTGATTCAACTTCTACCGCGCTTACGCCCGATGTTATCGGCAAAGAGCATTATGAAGTGGCGCGCGGCGTGCAAAAAGTTTTACAAAGGTACAAAGACCTCCAGGACATTATCGCGATTCTTGGGATGGAAGAATTGTCCGATCAGGATAAATTGACGGTAAGCCGCGCCAGGAAAATCCAGAAGTTTTTATCCCAACCGTTTTTCGTGGCTGAAGCCTTTACCGGAGCGTCCGGCAAATATGTGCCGCTGGCGGAGACCTTGCGCGGATTCAAGGAAATTATTGACGGCAAACATGACGATAAAAACGAGCAGGCCTTTTATATGAAAGGTGGTATTGACGAAGTAAAATAAAGTGGTAATATGTCAAAGAAGATCCATTTTCAAATAGTCACGCCGGAAAAAGTCGCGTATAAGGATGATGTTGATTCTATTACTTTGTCTACGCAAATAGGAGAAATTACCGTTTTGCCGGATCACGCGCCTTTGATTTCATCTTTAAAATCAGGCGAGGCGATTATCAAAAAAGACGGAGAGGAATTAAGCATTGCCGTTTCCGGAGGATTTCTTCAAATCCAGCCGAAAAATAGAGCGGTGGTATTGGCGGATGCGGCCGAGCGGGCCGAAGAAATTTCCGAAGAGCGGGCCGAGGAAGCGAGGAAGCGGGCCGAAGAAATTTTAAAAGAAAAAAGATTGGATAAGGCCGAAATGGCCACGGCCGCCGCCGCTTTGGAAAAATCGTTAATACGATTAAAAGTCGCGCGGAGGCGGACCGGAAGACGCTAAAATATGTTCAGACTTTTTTATAAAATTTTTACCACGCCAAAAACCGTCATAAGCGCTGATGATTTGAATTGCGAGCAGGCGGAAGTGAATGCTATCGGCGCGAAGATTCAAGAAAAAGTGAAAAAGCTTTTTCGGGGATCTCTGGCTATAAGAATGGTGGATGCCGGATCAACCAACGCGGCCGAGTATGAATTGACGGCTTTGTCCAACGCTTTTTACGATGCGGACAGATTCGGAATTCATTTTGTGGCCTCGCCGAAGCACGCGGATATGCTTATAGTCACCGGGCCGGTGACGAGAAATATGAAAAACGCCTTGATCAAGGCCTACGAGGCAACTCCTGATCCAAAAATCGTCGTGGCGCTGGGAGACGATGCCATAGACGGCGGAATTTTCAAAGGATCTTACGCGACTTATGACGGAGTGAAAAAAGTAATACCGGTTGATTATGAAATTCCCGGCGATCCGCCCAGTCCCAAAACAATCCTTTGCCATTTATTGAAAATCATCGGAACAATTGAAGCTAAACGGGCAGGAGGATAAAACTAATTGGATATGCAAGAATTAATATTGTCTCAAACTGTTTTTTTCGCCGTATTGGCGTTGTTTGGCTTGGGAGCGATATCCTCTTTATTTTTCAGAAAAGATGATAAGTTGGCGAATTTAGCCGGAAGTTTTTTCGCCATTTTAGGATCGCTTTTAGGAATTGTTTACGCGGTTGCCGCCCTGTATTCCGATACATCGATTTTTTATGAGATGAAATCATCTTTTCCCTTGTTGTCATATAATTTCAATATAGATCGGCTCGCCGCGTTTTTTATTTTCATAATTTCCTTGATCTCGCTTTTTTGTTCAATTTATGGCGCAGGTTACATAAAACATTTTTACGGAAAATACAATATCGGCACGCTTGGATTTTTTTACAATCTTTTTATCGCGGGAATGCTTTTGGTCGTCTCTTCCTCTAATATTTTATTTTTCCTCATTGCCTGGGAAATAATGTCTTTGGCGTCTTATTTTCTGGTTATTTACGAACGGGACAAGCAGGAAAATATAAAAGCCGGATTTCTGTATTTTGTAATGACGCATATTGGCACCGCTTTTATAATTTTGGCGCTTTTATTGCTGTATAAGTTCGCCGGATCTTTTGATTTTTTGGCGATAAAAGAAGCCGTCGGGAGTATTCCGCCGCTTGCGAAAGACGCGATTTTTATTCTCGCTTTTATCGGTTTCGGCACAAAAGCGGGAATTATCCCAATGCATATCTGGCTGCCCGCCGCTCATCCGGCCGCGCCGTCCCATGTTTCCGCCTTGATGTCCGGCGTGATGATCAAGACCGGAATTTATATGATGATTCGTATATTTTTTGATATTCTGCCAAATGCTCCGGTTTGGTGGGGAACGGTGATTTTAATTTGCGGCGCCACTTCGGCTCTTTTAGGAGTTTTGTACGCGCTTACCGAGCATGACATCAAAAGACTTTTGGCTTATCACAGCATAGAAAATATCGGCATAATTCTTTTGGGTCTGGGCTCTGCTCTGGTTTTTGCAGCACTTAATATGAAATCGTTTGCGGCACTGGCTCTTATTGCTTCTCTTTTTCATATTTTAAACCACGCTGTTTTTAAGTCGCTTTTATTTTTGGGCGCCGGATCAGTGATTTCAAAAACTCATACGAGAAATATTGAAGAATACGGCGGACTCATCAAACATATGCCGCAGACTGCGCTGTTTTTTCTGGCCGGATCAATGGCTATCTCCGCTCTTCCGCCTTTCAACGGTTTTTTCAGCGAATGGCTGACATTTCAAGCGCTGTTTGAAGGAATAAAATCAATGAGCTCGTTTTATCGCTGGATTTTTGTTTTTTCAGCCGGATCTTTGGTCCTGACAAGCGGTTTGGCGCTGGCTTGTTTTGTTAAGGCCTTTGGTCTGACATTTTTGGCCCGACCGAGAAGCGAGGCAGTAAAGCACGCCAAAGAATCCTCATTTTCTTTGAGGCTCGGAATGGCGACTTTGGCGGTTTTATGTTTGCTTCTTGGCTTGTTATCAGGATTTTTATTCGCGATTTTTAATAAGATATTGCAAGGCATAAAATCTTTCGGCGATTATGATCCGGCGCTGGTTGTTTCGCAAAATCATCTCATCAGCGTCAACGGCGGATTTTCCTCAATTTCCGCTCCGGCGATTTTTGCCGTATTGATTTTGGCCGGTATTGCCGCGTTCGCGATAATCCGCTTAATTTCAAAAGATCAAAAAGTAAAAATCGGCGCCACTTGGGATTGCGGGACAAATCTCGGTCCCAGAATGGAAATCACTTCCACCGGATTTTCCCGGACGATTATTATGATTTTTAAAGGAATATTAAAGCCGAGCAAACAAGCGGGGATTGAATATTCTGACGCCAATATGAGATATTTCCCAAAATCAAGAACTATGGTTTTTGAGATAAGTGATGTTTACAAAAAATATTTTTACAAGCCGCTTTATAGTTTTGTTTTTAAAATTTCCGCGCGAGTCAAAAAAATACAAAGCGGCAATGTCAATGCCTATGTTTTATACATCTTTATGGCTTTGATATTATTGCTGTTTTTCGCGGTTTAATGGAATAATATGGAAAATATAATCAACTGGACAATTCAAATTTTGCTCTTGCCGGCCTTGTCGCCGCTCTGTGTCGGCATTATCAGAAAAATAAAAGCGCGCTTTCAAAATCGCCAAGGAGCGAGCGTTTTTCAGCCATATAATGATCTGTGGAAGCTTTTTCATAAAGACGAGGTGATAAGCTCTGACGCTTCCTGGATATTCCGTTTCGCGCCGTTTGCGATTTTTGGAGCGACTTTGGCAGTCTCGGCCAGTCTTCCGATTTTCGCCTCGTTTTTGTCAAATAATTTCACGAGCGATATTTTAGCGGTTATTTATATTCTGGCGATCGGTACTTTTTTCTTGGCGCTCGCCGGATTGGATGTCGGGGGAGCTTTCGGGGGATTTGGTTCAAGCCGGGAGATGACCGTGTCGGCGCTGGCCGAAGGCGGACTTTTATTTTCATTGCTCGTCCTTTCTTTCATGAGCGGAACGACTAACCTTTTTTCAATTTCCGGCACCATTGATTCTTTGCCTCTCGCGTCTCTCTTGCCGGTTGTTCTGGCATTCTTGGGATTCTTTATCGTTTTATTGGCGGAGACGGCCCGCTTTCCTTTTGACAATCCGTCCACTCATCTTGAGCTTACGATGATCCACGAAGCGATGATAATTGAATATTCCGGAAAGCGGCTTGCCCTGATTGAATGGGCATCGGCCAATAAGCTGTTAATTTTCATAACGCTCGGCTCAAGTCTGTTTTTCCCAATAGGCATTGCCCATTCCATGGGCGTGATCGCGATAGCCGCCGCTATTTTATTTTATCTTTTGAAAGTCCTGGTTTTTTGCGTAGCCGTCGCCATTATTGAATCCGGCATTGCCAAACTTCGTCTTTTTCGGCTTCCGGATTTGCTGCTTTTTTCTTTTATTTTAAGCGTTATCGCCCTTGGTTTGATAATTTAAAATATGATTGACGCGATGAACAATTCATTTTTTCAATTTACGGCAATCACGGCGGTTTTTTTGTCAGCCGTGCTGCTCCATATTACGAAAAGAAATTCAACTGCGGTCTCCTTGTATTTTATCCAATCGCTCGCCGTGGCCGCTTTGCTTTTCCGGCCGCTGTTTGAAAATTTCTCTTTGGCCGTTCTGCTGATGGCCGGATTGACTTTGGCGATAAAAGCCGCAGTCGCGCCGCTTTTCTTTTCAAGATTGATCAAAAGACATCAATTGAAATTTTCCGCCAGCACTTATTTGAATACGCCGCTGACTTTGATCGTCATAGCCGCTCTTGCCGCGCTGACCAATTCTCGGATTTTTTCCCACATCGCGTCGATTGATCCGGACAATAAAAAAATATTGGGACTGGCTATTGCCGTGATCCTCGTATCTTTTTTTCTGATCATCAATCGCAAAGGCGCCGTGTCGCAAATCATCGGGATTCTGTCGCTGGAGAACGGGATCGTCGCTTTTGCTTTGTTTTCCGGACTGGAACAATCGCCGGCGCTCCAAATCGGCGTGATATTTGATCTTTTTGTCTGGGTGATTATTGCCGCCGTTTTTATTTCAATGATCTATAAGCAATTCGGTTCGCTTGATGTGACCGAACTGAAGCATTTGAAAGAATAATTTTTGAATATGGAATTGATTTTAATCATCGGATCTCCCATAGTCGCTTCAATCGCCAGTTTTTTTTCAAGCAAAAGAAAAGCCTGCGAAACAGCGACAATAATCGCCGGAGCCGTTGCTTTGGCCGCAGCGCTGTTTGCCGTGCTTAAAGTTTCCTCCGAAGGGACTTATTCGCCCAATGATTATTTTTCAATTGACGCGCTTGGAGCCATAATTATCTCATTGATAGCTTTCATCGGCTTTATTGCCGCGCTGTATTCAACGGCTTACTTGAGAAGGGAAACGGAAAAGGGGATAATTGGCTTTGAAAAAGTCAGGCTTTACTTCATTCTTTTCAATTTATTCATCGCGGCTATGTTTTTGGCCGCTTCCACTTCCAATCCCATAATAATGTGGATCGCCATTGAAGGCACCACTCTTTCCACGGCGTTTTTGATCAGTTTTTACAATAAGCCGTCCGCTATGGAGGCGGCGTGGAAATATTTGATCATCAATTCAATCGGATTACTCTTGGGATTTTTCGGCACCTTGCTTTTTTACACGGCCCTGACGCACGGAGAGGGAATTGCATTCAGCTGGGATTCTTTGATGGATAGCGCCAAAAATCTTGATCCGATGATTGCGAAAATCGCTTTTATATTCATATTGGTCGGCTACGGAACAAAGACCGGCTTGGCGCCAATGCACACTTGGCTTCCCGACGCTCACAGCAAAGCGCCGGCGCCCGTCAGCG
Organism: Patescibacteria group bacterium; assembly: GCA_004298615.1. Classification (GTDB taxonomy): domain Bacteria; phylum Patescibacteriota; class Patescibacteriia; order SCPX01; family SCPX01; genus SCPX01. The sequence continues at coordinate 66,540 of SCPX01000056.1, forward strand.
GACTTTTGTCCGGTTTGCTGCTTAATGTCGCGATGCTGGCCATTTTGCGTTTTAAAGTCGTGGCCGATGCCGCGATTGGCGGACAGTTTACCGGCAACTTATTGATTTGGTTCGGTCTAATCTCAATTGTTTTGGCGGGCTTTATCATAATGGTGCAGAAAAATTACAAACGCTTGTTCGCTTATTCCAGTATTGAAAATATGGGAATCGCGGCTATGGGATTCGGCTTCGGCGGAATCGGATCGTTCGCGGCTATTCTTCATATAATTTATCACGCGCTGGCCAAATCGCTTCTTTTCTTCTCGTCCGGCAACATATTTTTACGATACAGTTCCACAAAAATCGCCAAAGTGAAAGGAATGTTGTCCGCAATTCCGGCCACGAGCCTTGTCGTTGTGATAGGATTTTTGACAATCGTCGGCGTTCCGCCTTTCGGAATATTTATGACAAAGTTTTATATTTTGTCCGAAGGTTTGAAAACCCATCCTGTCCAAACGATTATCGCGCTGGTTTCGTTCGTCATTATTTTTGTCGGTTTCCTGACTCACGCCGCGGCTTTGCTCTTCGGCAATGCGCCCGAAGAGATTTCCAAAGAAAAAGAAAACAAGTGGACAATTATTCCACTGGCGATTTTAATAATCGCTTTTGTCGTTTTGAGCGTATATTTGCCGCCACCGCTTAAAATCCTGATTGACTCCGCTTTAATCAAATACCAATAATATGAATAACAATGAAATAATCGCCAAATATCTGCCGGCGCATGCGGATGTAAAAATCAATAATAATTTTATCGCATTTGAGATTCCGCACTCTTCGCTGAAAGAGATTGTTTGCGATCTTTACCGCAAGCACAATCTGCCGCTAAAGACCATAACCGCGGCAGATGAAAGGGAAGAAAACGGCTGTTTTAAGATATTCTATGCGTTTGGAGCGCCGAAAGAAAATATTTTTGTGGCGCCCTTTATCAGGATTGAAAGCTCTGAGGAATTTCCTTCTTTGACTTCGGAAATTCACGAAGCGTCAACTTATGAAAGAAAAATAAAAACTTTTTTCGGCCTAAATCCCATTGGCCATCCGAATCCGCGGACATTGATTCTTCACGAGAATTGGCCCAATGGTTTATTTCCTTTGAGAAAAGATTTTAACTGGCAGACCCGTCCGGCCGAGGCCAAGGAACATTTTGAATTTTATAAAATAGAAGGGGAGGGGATTTATGAAATTCCGGTGGGGCCGATCCACGCAGGAATTATTGAGCCGGGACATTTCCGTTTCAATGTGGCCGGAGAAGAGATTTTGAATCTTGAGCCGCGGCTCGGTTTTGTGCACAAAGGAAGCGAGAAATTGTTTGAGATTTTGCCGCTTGAAAAAAAATTGATTTTATCCGAGAAAATTTCCGGCGACAGCGCTTTTTCTCATTCTCTTGCTTTTTGCCAAGCCGTAGAGTCTTTGGGCGGGATCAATGTTCCGGAGCGGGCCAAATATTTGAGAGTCGTATACGCGGAACTGGAAAGACTGGCCAATCATTTGGGCGACATCGGCTTCATAATGCTTGACACCGGATTTAATTTCGGCGGGGCAAACGGCAGCCGCTTGAGAGAAATGATAATGCAGATAAACGAGCGATTGACCGGCAGCCGGTTTTTGCGCGGGGTAAATATTTTCGGAGGAGTCGCAAAAGACATAAACAGGCAAGCGGCAGATAAATTAATGGAGGATTTGGAAAATATCGTAAATGATTTTTCCGAAGTGATTGAAGTGGCCGAAAACAGCGATTCGCTTTTGAACCGGCTGAAAGGCACGGGAATTGTCACGGGCCAAATTGCCAAAGATCATGGAGTAACCGGCGTGGCCGGGCGGGCGGGCGGAAGCAAAAATGACGCGAGAAAAGATTTCCCTTACGCGGCTTATGATAAATTGGATTTCCAGATCGCGGTTGAAGAAACAAGCGATGTTTACGCGCGATTCCGCGTCCGCATAAAAGAAGTTTATTCGTCTTTTGAAATAATAAAACAAGCTTTGGAAAATTTGCCGGAAGGAGCGGTTAATGCGCCCTTGGCGGCCGTCAATCTAACGCCGAACGCGCAGGCTTTGAGTATTGTTGAAGGTTGGCGCGGAGACATCGTATATTTCGCAATGACTGACGCGCGGGGAAATATCAGCCGCGTTGATGTGCGGGATCCGTCTTTCTTAAATTGGACGGCCGCCGGACACGCCGGTCCGGGCAATATTGTTCCGGACTTTCCTCTGATAAACAAGAGCTTTAATTTGTCGTATTCCGGAAACGATCTTTGATTTATGCCGATAAGGCAGTCTTTGGTTATTCGTTTGATATTAGCCGCGCTTATTTTGGGAATCGGTTTGGGAGATTTTTTAGAAAATGATTTTGCCTATTGGGCGGTTATCGGCATTGGAATAGCGGCGCTGATTTTTTCGGTTATGGAGCGAAACAGGATTTTTTATTTAACGGGCATTTTATTGCTCGTTTTTTGTTTTGGCGGAATTTGGGCGCGCTTAAACGAGCCGATAATTGATCAATCGCACATTGGATTTTACAACGGACAAAAAATTTTATTGCAGGGAATTGTAGTCGGGGAGCCGGAAATGAAAAAGGCGAGTATCAGATATGCTATTAGAGAAATCACGGCGGATAATCATGATTTGCGCGGCCGATTGCTCATTACCTCGCGATTTTATCCGGAATACCATTACGGCGATTTATTGGAAATTGAATGCAAATTAAAAAAACCGGAGCCGTTTGAAGGTTTTGAATATGATAAATATTTATCGCGCTATGGTATTTATTCTACTTGCTCTTTTCCGAAAATCGCTTTGCTGGAACAAAACAAAGGGAGCGCCGTCCGCGCAATGCTTCTGGATTTTAAAAAATATTTCACAAGCCGATTGGAGAAAATTTTTCCAGCCGCGCCCGCCGCTTTGGCCGCCGGACTTTTGACCGGCGAAAGAAGCGGTATTCCTGAGGAATTGAAAGATAAATTTTCCACCACCGGTTTGTCGCACATTTTGGCAGTATCTGGTTTCAATATCACGATTATCGGATGGGCGATTTATTGGGTGAGCGCCAGAGCGCCGTTTATGAACCGGAAACGCGCTTTTTGGCTGTCACTCGGAATTATTTTTTGTTTCGTCCTGATTGCCGGTTTTGAGGCATCAATCATCAGAGCGGCGATTATGGGATCATTGGTCTTGATTGCCGAGCAAGCCGGCCGCCGGCGTTCCGGCTTGAATCTGCTATTGATTGCGGCCGCGGTTATGCTGCTCATCAATCCAAAACTTTTTTGGCTGGACATCGGCTTTCAACTTTCCTTTTTGGCGACTTTCGGACTTTTGGAAGTGTCGCCCCGAATTGAAAAATATTTTTTATGGATGCCGGAAACTTTGGAATTGCGCAAAACTTTTGCGGCCACAATTTCCGCGCAAATTATGACTCTGCCGATAATCGCTTCGTCATTCGGCATCGTGTCTTTGATTGCGCCGCTGACCAATATAATCGTTCTGCCGCTCATTCCTTACATTATGCTGTTTGTCCTGATTGCCGGAATCGGAGCCGTGATTTTTATCAAACTTGGAATAGCGCTCGCGCTGGTTCCCTTGATTCTGATTTGGTATGTTATTTTCATAGCCCAATTTTTCTCCGATATTCCTTTTGCCGCGCTGGAAATTGAATCCTATTGGATCGTCTGGATCGGATTTGCCATCAGTATGATTTTGATCTTTAAAAAAGAACTTAAAAAATCATTCGCTTTGGCGCCGCGGTTTCGGTTTCTGAAGAAAGTGCAAGCCGATCGCAATTAAAATGGCCATGCTGGCCAGAGCCAATTGATAGCGGGCGCTACCCCAGCCGGAAAATACCGTGACTATGCCGCCCCACAAAAGCGGGCCGATGATTACGGCGAACCGTTCAAAAATGGAGTAAAAACTAAAAAATTTTCCTTGTTCGTTTTCCGGAATCAAGGTGACGAAAAAAGCGCGCGATACGGACCAAATGGCGCCGAAGAAAAATCCGCCGATCGCGTTGATAATCCAAAAAAACCAAACGGTGTTTGACCAAGCCATGGCTCCGAAAAGGATCATCCAGATAATGAGGATTCGTTGAAGCGCTTTTTTATGTCCGATTTTGTCCGCGTACCAGCCGACAAAAGTGCCTCCGATTGCGGCCATAACCAAAGATGTGAATATTATCAAAAGTTTCTTAAAATCATCAATATGAAAAACCCGCTCCATATAAAGCGGCCCGAAAATAATAATAGTGCCGACCGCGTTATTGAAAAAGAAAAAAGATAATAGAAAGCGCAGCGCGTCCGGATATTTCTTAAACGATTTGATATCGGAGATTACGGATTGATAGTAAGAGGGGGTTTCCTTGATTTGAGTTTTCAATCGGCTTAATTTTTCTTTCAGTTTTTCTTTGACCCGCTCTTCGCTTAAGAAAAGAAGAGAGGGGACGGCGGCCGCGATGAAAAGAATGGCCGTAGGGATAAACGCGTAAACGCGCGGCGATTGGCCGAGTATCGGTATGTCAATTCGAAAAATCGGGATATAACCGTTGACAAAAGCGGCCACAGCCAGTCCGCCTATGATTGCGCCAAAGTAGCCGGCCGATACGCCCAATCCTGAAATCAATCCAAGATTTTTCGGATCGGAAATTCTGGAAAGCAGAGCATTGTAAAACAACAGGCATCCTTGATACGAGATATTCATTATGATAAAAAGTAAAAGAGAAAGCGCTATCAGCGTCGGGCGGTGATCAATAGTCAGTCCGAAGTAGCCAAGCAAAACAACGGCAATGGCCGCGGTGAAAGAGAAAAAATAAAGGTAAGGGAGCCGCTTTTGATAGCGGTCGGAAATCAGCCCCAAAACCGGCAAAATCAGCAGAGCTAAAATTATTGACAGAGCCAAAACCGAGCTGTATAAAAGCTCGCTTACTCCTTGGTCGATAACCAGCCATTCGGACAGATAAATGGCCACATTGAGCTCAAGGATCGTGATGGCGAAATCGTAAGACGCCCAAAGGGCGATTTGCCTCTTATTCATTATTCTATTTTATACTATAATAAGAAAATATGGAAATTCTGAAAAATAAATTTTTGGTCTTTGGCGGAATTTTTGCCATTTTTTCGGTTATTTTATGGAGCTTTGTTTCGGTTATTTTGCCTCAACCGTTCAAGATCGCATTTCTTGATGTCGGGCAAGGCGATTCCATTTTAATAAGAACCCGGGAAGGAAAAAATGTCCTGATTGACGGCGGGCCGGATAAATCCGTGCTTTATAAATTGGAAAAGCATTTGCCGTGGTACGACCGAACGATTGACGCGATGATTTTGACCCATCCGCACGCCGATCATTTAATCGGATTGATTGAGACGGCTAAGCGGTATGATGTTAAGCGGATAATTTCCACGGGCGTTGTCCACACCACGCCCGAATATCTTGAATGGCTGAATTTAATCAAAGAAAAGAAAATACCGGCTGAACCGTTCAAAAAGGGCGACAGGTTAATGCTCGATAACGGCATAAGTATGACAGCGCTTTGGCCGGAAGGTTCGTTAGTCGGAGAGCGAGTTGATGATTTGAATAACAGCTCATTGGCGCTTTTGCTGCAAACGCCGAATGAAAAAATTCTTTTAATGGGCGACGCGCAGGAAGAAATTGAAAAAAATCTTATTCAAAATTACTCTTCAATCAAACGATCGTCGGAAAAAAGAGTAAATGCCGGCAATTTAGATATTGAAAATATTACCATCCTCAAAACCGGCCATCACGGCAGCCGCTTTGCCACGAGCTCGGAATTTCTTAATGCCGTAAAATCTAAATACGCCGTAATTTCAGCGGGCGCAAATAACCAATTCGGCCATCCGCATTTGGATGCGCTTAAACGCCTGCACGACTCCGGCGCTAAAATCTTGCGTACGGACGAAAGCGGCGATATTATTTTTACGATAACTAAGAACGGATTACTGCGGCAAAGACTCGATTGATTCA
>SCPX01000057.1 GCA_004298615.1 Patescibacteria group bacterium
GCGAAGAATTTACCAATTTGGATACCGTATCTTCCGGCGGCGAAGCCAAGGAATACTTCACCTATCTTCGCCAATGCGCCAAGCCCGGCACCACCGATGAAGGCACTTTTTATACATGGGAAGGATCCGAAGAAGCCGGTTTTCAATTGAGAGCGTGGAGGTTGAGAGCCAAAAATGACGGTACGCCATTCACGACCGACGGCACAATCACTTGCGATCTCGCCGATCCCGATTGCCGGATCTTTTACACGCAGAGCGGACAGCCTTATGAAAGATCCTTATCCAAGACCGTATTTATTTCCGATGACTGCCGCCCTTTAAGAAGGACAGTTGAAGGAACAAGAGATGATTGTTTGGGTAATGTCGGCTTAGGCATTGCTGGAAGCGGCGGATATGATTGGCAAGATCCGGATAATAATGGATTGGGCGTTTGTTTTTATAACGCCATCCCATCCCAAGGACTTAAATGCGCTCCTCAATACGCCGGTTGCCGCGAGTATAAAGGACCGGAAGCGAATAGCAGCAAGAGTTTATTTAAATATGATTTTGAAGATCCCGCGCAAGCAAGCGATTGGGGCGCCCCAGCAACGGAAACAGAGTCGGTCAGCGCCGGCGGGCATTCGTTAAAAAGCTCTTTGATACAGCGCGATGTCGCGAGTATGGTCCAAAAAAACAAAACCTATTTATTAAAATTTTGGGCAAAGAGGACGACTAATAATCCCACTGTCATAACCGCGCGTTTCAGCGATGGGTCTATTCCAGATATTTTATTTGATTTGAACGGTATTGCTTTATCCGATGATTGGAATTCATACACACTCGGTACGGCTGATTTTACGGCGCGCGATCCCGGGGCAATCGAGAATTTAATCATCGGCAGCGCTAAAGAATTATTTATTGACAACATTGAATTGATTGAAGTGGCTGACGATCTATTTTTGATTAAAGATTCTTGGATCACTCCTTTGTCTTGCGATTTGAATCCGGCGGGTATTTCAACCGATCTTTCCGCTGAAGTCGGCGGAGCGGATATGTCAATTGATCTTGATTCAGCGGCAAATTTTCCTTCGTCCGGAAGCATATTGATTGATTCGGAGATAATAAGTTTTGACGGGGTTTTTGTCAATAAACTCATCGTAAATAAAAGAGGCGAACGCGGAACAACGCCGGCGATTCATTTGATCGGCGCGAAAGTAATTCTTCTTGAGCCGGGCTATATGCTTCATTGTTCGGCTTATGCTGACAGGACAGAGTCTGTTTATAATTTTAAATCGTTCACCAGGCTTTGCCGCGAGGATTATGTGGGCTGCGAGCTTCTGGCTGATTCGCAAAATAGCAGTTCGCCTTTCAGCGAGTGGCATTCAGCAGAATACATCCCGCAGGATAATCTGGTTTCGATCGTTAATGACCGGAAAAAATATTGCGAATCGAAATTCAAGGGCTGCCAAAAAATGGGCCAGCCGCAAATTGACGCGCAAGACAGCGTCACTGGCTGGAACAGCGCTTATTTTATTAATAATCCTGATAATTACCAAGAAATTCTTTGTCAAAATACTGAAAATTGGTGCAAAGAATATAAGACTCCGGACGGCGCTGAAAAATATTTCAAAGATCCGGGGGAAAAGATTTGCGAGTACAAAGAAAATATCGGCGTGGGAAATACGGTGGCCTCCGGCTGGTTTATCAAAGGACAATATGATGACATAAATCCGCCTGAATGCGCGGGAGCGATGCGGCATTGTTCAATAGATAGAAACGGATCATATCTTTTCTGCCGCCAAGACTCTGATTGCCGGCCCATTGGAAAAAATGGTTTAGCGGAAGATTTAGGGACATGCATCGCCAAAGATACGGAATGGGCGAGAGAATGTCCGGCCAGCCAATCTTTCTGCACTGAATACATTGACTCATTATTTTCTCGCACCCAAGGCGTAAAAGACCGATATTATTATTTATCCGATACGATGGACGAGACATTGTGCAAAGGAAAAATTGACGAAGAACAAAAATGCGTGGCTTTTAATAATTCTGAAAATCCGATTATGAATACGCGCGCCTCCGGTACTTGTAAAATAGATCCTAGTATTTATTGCTCCATTAATGCCGATTGTACCGGCGGCCCAAGCGATATTTGTCTAATGAAAAGCGAATATCCTTTTGATCCGCAGGCGTGCACCAAATGTTCAGTTGATAAATTAACCTGTAATGGGAATGGCCAGCTTCCTTGTTGCGACAGCGTTGTTGCTGATTTAACCGCCGGTACGCCGGTAATGCCCGCCTGCAATGCCAATACTATTTTATATGTGCAAAAAGACCGCGATTGCCGAGAATGGCTTACTTGCTCCTCCTCATCAAAGATTACTAATAATAGAGGCGAAATAGAAGATGTTTGTTACAATGTGGCGCGATGCACGCAACTTGATCCGACGACCGGCGCGTGTTTAAATCAGGCCGAAGAAATAAATTATTGCCAAGGAAATATGTTTTGCGTCGGCGGCACGCGCAGCGGCCTGGCTTGTCTATCTAATAATGATTGCGCCCCGGTTAGCGGACCATCTGATGGCAATTGTCTGCCGTTAACGCCGCCCAAAAAATGTTCGGCTGATGCGCAATGTATGAGTTTTTTTGGCGTTTGCGATTCGGTGCTGCTTCGCTGTTCGCAAAGTTCGGCAAAAACCTGTACGACTAACTCCGATTGCGTGGTCAACCAAGGTCCCTGCATTGCCGACAGCCAGACTTTTGATAATCCGTTGGCTTCTGATGTGCCGCCGCATTTAGGAGAGATAGACGATCTGCGTTATCGTTCCGGCTTTAATCCTTACGGAATTCATTGGTCGCCGCTTAATCAAACGCGCCAAGGCGAATATTTGCCTACTGAATCAATGCAAAAGGGACCGGTGATTACCTTTCAGGACGGCGATTTTGAAAAGCAAAATAGCGCTTGGGAAAAATTCTCCACTTGCCGCAACGCTTCTCTCCCCTTCCCATTAGGTAATCGTACAACCTATCAGTGCGTTAATAATACGACTTGCTATGCCGGAGATGTTTGTGATTATACTGCCGGTCTATGTACTGTGAGCGGGGCTGTTTGCGCAAGCAATAATCAGTGCGGCATTTCTGATAAATGCACTCCGGGAATTTGTTCAAATAGCCCGGCTACCAGTTGTTTAATTGATACTGATTGTACTTTGCCCGGCCCCCCTGTCTCCCTTGGAATTTGCAATACCAAATGCTCTCTTTCCGGTAATTCTTGCAGTTTTAGTACGGTTTCCCCTTATCCGGCTATTAATACGAAGTGTTGGTCGGGTGATACTTGTTCTTCATCAACAAGCAGTCTTAATTATGAAGCGATTAAAGCCATTAGCGGCCGGCGCGCGTTAAAACTTGGTCCGGGAGAACAGGTATTTCAGGGGAATTACCCGATCATATATCCTAAAGCGGTTAATGATGTTGATCCTATTTTTATGCCCGGCAATTCCGAATTCGCTTTTTCCGGCTATATCAATACTTCTGATCTGCAAGGCGGAACGATCAACGCGGCGAATGTAATAATTCAGGAATTTAAAAATGGAGACGGAGCGTTTGATTCTGTTAATGATACAACCGTGATGCGGCAAAGATCGGGAAAGGCATGGTCTTTTTACGCCGGAATTTTCAGAACGAGGCCGGACACGGTGAGTATTCGCGTTGTTTTGCAGGTTGAAACCGCCGCAAGAGGCTCGGCCTATTTTGATAATTTTCTGATGCTGCCGGTTTTGAATTATCAGACGATTCCAAAAAGCTGCAGCATAAGCGGCGCCGCATGCGGTCAAGATAGTGATTGCGATATATCTCCGCTAACTCTTGGTTCAACTTGCGGCTACCCCATACCTTTTAAAGAAGTGCACGATCCGGAAAATACCGATCGGCCGGGCGTTAATCCTTTTATCGGCCGCTCCTGCCGTCTGTATCCGCAGACATCAGCCCCGGCTTGTATGTATACGGACGAGCAAAAACAGCAATTCAGAGGCGTGCGAGGATTTTGTCTGGAGCCGGATCCGGTCAATCCTTTACATTGTTTGCAATGGCTGCCCATTGACCAGCTCCAAGGAGAAGAAGGGCTTGGCTATAAAAATCAATCAAGCTATTCCGGGAAAGCCCCGCTTTACTACTGCGCGGAAATGTCTTTGTGGCAGCTAAGGTGTGATTTTGATGAAGACGAGACATCTAATGGTTATTCGCAAAATCAATGCCCTTCAAAATCTTCAAATGATCCTTCGTGTCCTTTGGTTTACAGCAATCACACCCATCGATCGGGAAGCCAATTATCCAAGTGGTTGGGCAAGGGTATGCATTCATTTTGCGATGTGGTTGGTTTTAATAATACTGGGGGTAATCATGAGTGTTTTTGGGTGCCGTATCGCTCCTGCCCTTACGGGACAAAAGATATGGCCAGAGATATTTCACCCAATTTAATCGGCCGGTGCGATAAATTGGTGGAAGTCGTGGAGTCAGACGGGTCAAATATCGCCTGGACAAACCGCATTGAACAAAAATCATTGGAAATCGCCACGCCTTATGGATATATTTATGCCGCGAATCAAAATGCCCCATTATACGGATCTATTTTGGTTTACGGCGCGGGCAATCAGACTCCGGATCAGTGGCAGCGATCTTTCGGCCATGAATTTATAAGCTTGGGCGGGACAGTTAGGGATAGTACAACGATAAATCAAACCACGGGAGGAAATTATCCTCTTTGGATCGTGCCGAAATCAGAAGATTTAAAATGGTGCGACGGTGAACGAAGCATTTATTGCACGCAGAATTCGCAATGCAATGTAAGCGGTGTAGACAAAGGCCCTTGTATATCAACCGGCGGAGAAATGGCCTGTATGATAAGCTCCGGCGGAAGTCCGGCAGCCTGCACTAGTCCATATTGCTATAATGGCGCTCCGAGTCCTTTGGCCGCTTCCCCGGAATGTAAAGCGGGAAGTCTTGAGAAGTCTTTTGCGCTTAATGTGACGCAGTCAATAAGACCAGATCCAGTAAACAGCGCTAAAGGAAATCGCGAAACATTTGTCCATGGATCACAGCGGCTTCAGCATTTATTCGCGCAATCTTACAGCAATTGGGTATGGAATGCCGGACAGTGCGCGGCCACGGATTCCGCGAGTATTTGTACGGGAAAATGCGCCGTTGGAGGCGCTGCTTGCGTTGATGATTCATATTGCGCAGTAGGCGCCTGTAATAGAAGTCAAGAAACCGGAAATTCTTGCGATCCGACCAATAACCAAGGGTATCGCTGCAGCAATAAACTGAGCATCCCATGCGTTAATGAAAGCGATCAGATATGCGCTGATAATGGCTGGGGTAATTGTCAATTGGGGGTAATGGCGGATGATTGTAATATTCCAGCCGGCAAGTGTACGCCAGCGGGCGGAGGCGTATGCGTGGATTCAGTGACCGGATTTGTTGAAAAAGTCTGTTCGGCGCAATGTCTTGGCGGGTCATGTTCTCAAATAGGCAAGTGTTCTCTTGACGCTACGGTGTCGTGCGATATGGGTGATCCGGCTCCCATTCGATGTAATAATGGAACAGACGGTGTGTGTCAAAATGCCAGCTTGAAATGTTCGGGCGGCATAAATAATGGAACGCCTTGCGCTTCGGCAAATAATTGTTCAACTTCCGGTACGAAATTTTCATGCGTGTCAGGGGGCGGGAATTGTATTGTCGGAGTCTTTATTGATACTTGTAATGGAGGAAAGTTTAACGGTCTGGATTGCGATGCCACCGGCAAAGTTACAATTACCGCGGAAACTTGCACAAATAACATTTGCGTAGTAGGTTGTCCCGGAGGCGGGGTCTGCAGTGCCAATATTTGCAGCGGAGGAACGCGGGCTGGGCAATCTTGCGGAAATAAAACTAACTTTTGCATTGATGCCGCGCAGTGCAATACTGCCAATGGCGAAACCTGCGAGCCCGCAGGTTCGCAGGTTTGTTTCCCAGGGGGTTATAATAGCGCAGGTACAGGTTACGAAGCGTTTAAAACATGCGCGATTGACCAGGATTGCAAGGGCACTCCTGCGTATTCCGCATTTACTGATACTAATAGCGATAATATAGATGATTACTACAACGCCTGTACAACCTATAACGACCGTTGCGCAATTAGTGATTTATTCGGAGGAAATTATTCTGGAATAGACAAGGCCGGAATGTATTGCAATGATAATGGAGTTCTTAATTCTAGCGATAATTTACCTTGCCGAAGCTTTGCTTGTGTTGGTGGAGTTAATAATTTAAAAATGTGTTCGGTGGCCGCAGACTGTCCTGGGGGAGCTTGCTCGCCTGTCAGTACGAAAATTTGTCTTGGCGGCACCAGGCGAGGGCAAGTATGCGTCGTGCCAGCCGATTGCCCGGGGGGTGGCATCTGTGATTTGGATAACGGTGTTTGCGCCGCCAAGTGGTGCACGGACGGGCCGTTTATTCAAACGCAGTGCACTACAACACCTGATTGTTTAGTAATGCCCACCACATCGGAATTCCAATATGTCAATGTAAGCGGCGCGAAAGGCAGCACTTTTGATCCCAGATTCCAACAAGCTCTTTGGTCTCCGCCGGATAACCAGTGTCCGAGCAACCAAAGACCCGCTATTAGTCAGCCGCCGATTACAGATATTATTCAAGAAACAGGCGAGATGTGCGGCGTTGCTCCGAAAATAACATTTATTAAAAAGCCGGGCGACTCATCCGCGCCCGAAGACATTATCATTGATCGCAATAATTCGGCGACTATCAGTTTTTTAACGGAAATTGACGTGGAGCAAAAACCTATACGGAAAATCGCCATAGATTGGGGCACCGGTGCTCCGCCTCAGGTCATCCATCTTTCCAGCGCTGACGGTGTGGGACTTGCGTCAAAGACTCTTGCCGCTGATCCTTTTACTTTCACTTCCCCGCCTTACACTGCGACAGGCAGTTACCAACCAAGCGTGATGGTGCAGGATAATTGGTACTGGTGTAATTTGGCAAATTCTCTTGATCCAAATAGCGGTCATTATGGCGGCGCTTGTGATACTGGCGGCAATTGGATTGTATTTCCGGCTCGGATCATTATTCAGAATCCGTAATTATTCTCGCTGTTGAAAACCGCCGCGCTAATTTGTTTTTGCTTTGTTTTATTGATCGTGTTATAATTCAAATCAAGAAAAGCGGAAAAATTAGCCTCAAAATCAAAAATAATGAAGCCGTTTTTGAATAATTTTTTAAACATTTTCCATTTTCGGCGCCAGACCGTATTTTTCGCGGTCCTCGGCGCTGTTTTTGTGTTGGTGTTTATTTTATCGCCTATTCATAGAGCTGAAGCACAAGTGATGTCTACCGTAGCTGGCCTTCTGGCAGATGCGTTAGGATGGCTTTTGGGTAGCGTGATTTTTCCGCTTCTAGGGTGGGTATTAAAGTGGATTCTTGAAGCGCTTGTTAGCGTCGCGGAGTATAATAAAATCATTAATCAGTCCACGATTCAAAATACTTGGGGGACGGTTCGAGATATCGTAAATATGTTTTTTATTTTCGCGATGTTGCTGATAGCTTTCAGCACAATTTTACGGTATCAGCAATATGAGGTCAAGAAAATGCTCCCCAAGCTGGTTTTATACGCCGTTTTAGTGAATTTCAGCTTGACAATTTGCGGTCTTTTCATAGACATTGCCCAAGTATTTACACTCACTTTTGTTAATGCTTTTAAAGATAACGCGGTTAATAATTTTACACAGTCCGTGAATATTTTTGATTTTACAAGCATGAGCTCGGATCTTAGAAGTGGGATTAATGCAGCAACGGTTATGGGTGGATATCTTCTGGCTCTCGTCTTGATGCTAGTGACTTTAGTAACGCTTGGGGCTATGGTCCTCATGCTCTTGGTAAGAATCGTTTATTTATGGATATTATCAATCCTTTCCCCTTTTGCTTTCGTTTTACCGGTGATTCCGGGCGGTCAAAAATACGCAAGCCAGTGGTGGGACATGTTTTCAAAACAAGTGATTACCGGGCCGCTTTTGGCTTTTTTTATCTGGCTTTCTTTATCGGTTCTCGCGAACACTGGCAATATCGGAAATGAAATTTTAAATAGTGCAACCAAATCAACAATGACTGCCGGTTTAACCGGCCTTAAAACTACGGACACGGATTTTATAATTCATTTTATTATTTCAATCGCTATGATGTTTATCGGTCTGATGCTCACCTCTCAAATGGGCGGCGCGGCCGGCAAAATCGCGGGCGGGGCTTCCAATTGGATGCAAAGGTCCGGAACCGGATTTATCACCGGCCGCCTCGGACCCACCCCTATGCGCTGGGCCAGAGAGCGGTATCAATCCTACCGAGGACAGCGTGAATCAATTCGCAAAGAATCGGCTCAAAGATTCGGACAGGGTGTGTCGGCGATTCAAGATCGGCAAATATCGTCAAGGATAAGTGGTTTAGTGAGAGGCACGGCTGGACAAGTGACGGGGGCAATCACCGGCGGCCGATGGGTGGCCGGGGAAAAGAAACAAGCGCGTGCTATTAAGCGATTTGAAGATCATAAAGAAAGACAGGGTGCAGAAGATACTGGAGCAATGGAAGCATTAGTCAGGCAAAAAGGTTATGGTAAAAATGAGGATTCTATAAGAAATAGAATAAGTAATGCAAGCATCAGTGATCTTGAGCATTCTGTGCTTACATCTCAATTGATTCAGCGCAATATGATAAAATCCGGAGATGAAGGGATTGTTAATCGAACATCGCAATATTTGGAAAGCATGCCTAAAAGTTTTGATAAATTTTCCGATACTCTCAAGGCGAAGAATTTAGAACTAGCTTGGGCTACGATTTATACGGATCGGAAAACAGGCACAAAGGACAGAGACAGTTTGAAGTCAGACTCAATTGAAGGTAAGGTAGATGTTTCAATGATATCGGATAAAATAATGAAAGATTCTGAGAGAATTGATGTGTCGGGCGCAGTGCATTCACTTTTAGAAGATATAGTTATTGGATTAGAAGATTCAGAAAAAATCACTAAGATTACTAAAAAACTAAACAAAAATGCTTATGACGAAGGATTGAAGAATTTTAACATTTCTGGATCAAAATTTGAAAAGAAATTAGCCTTTGCAAAGGGTAGAGGAGGTTATAAGTCAGCTAGTATTAGTCGCGCTGATTTAGGTACGCGCGTATTAGCAGATAAAGAAGAACGTAAAGATTTCATGCAAAATTCAGACGATATTTCATTTAGTAATGTTGATTACTTAGAGGAAATGTATAATAGAGACACTCTTCCCACGAAAAAGCAATTAGAAGATCGGCTTGAAGATCCGAAATCAGCCAAGTTAATTGCAGATGCGCATGAAAAGATGCTGGGAACGCGTGCTGGAGATTATAGTAAAACAGCAAGAAAAATGAGAAATACATTAGTAAAAGCGCAAGAGTCGAATACTTTCATGTCAACATCGACTGGTTTTAAATTTAACGCTTACAACTTATCAGATCCAAAGGGAATGCAAGCCGCAAAAGAAGAAATCAGGACTGGTGGATTAAAAGGGAAAAATTTTGGGAAAACTGATCGTAAAATACTTTCAGGTGCTGAAAAAAATAATTTGTATGAGCTTTTGACCGCTGCTAATAATTCTGAGTTAAAGGATTTAGCACAGGAAGATGCAGAATTCGTTCGCGATACTTTCTCGTATATAAAAAATCAAATTACAGTTTTAAAAGGCACACCCGCAGCCGCAAAACTTCAAGAAAAGCTTGATCAAGCGAAACGGGACATTATCCTAGTGGATTATGTTTAGAAAAAATTATGCCTACCACGGATCTTAATAACTTATTTAATTCTCCGTCATTTATTAAGGAGCGTTTATATATGGACGAGCATGCTAATGCTTTGATTGAGCTTGAAAAGAAGTTTAATCTAACTAATGAGAAAAGTCGAGTGATATTGTTAATCCAAAAAGATATTTTATTGAAGAATCAGAAGGGTGAAGAGTTGATAAGTCTCGTTCAAAATAATTTGAAAATTAATGATAATATTTCAAAACAAATCGCTCTTGAAATTTGGGGAAATTATTTTTTACTCTTTCAGGATTTTCTTGGGAAGGTGGATGATTTGATTGTCCAAAACGGCGGGGACTTGAAAAAAAATCAGGAAAGAGCGAGAAAGCTCCTGTCGCCTCATCGGCAGTTGCAAGATTTCATCAAGCCGTATATTTATGATTTTGGTTTGGAAAACGCCGGAGACGCAGCTCGAGACGAGCTGATTGATATTATGCTTGACCGTGCATTGGGGAAAATTGATGAGGAAGCACTGGTTGACAGATTGCAAGCGCTGATCGCTAAATCAAAAGTTGAAACAAAGGCGACAGATGTTGCCGATACGATTGAGAATCTTTTAGTGGCCGGAGATATTTCTAAAAAATGGGCCGAGTATTACGCGAATTTGGCGGAAAATGTTTTGTCCGGCCGGCCGTTTGTTGATGAAGAAGAAAAGAAAGAGACGGAAGAGGAGCCGTTAGTTTTGGAAAAACCCGAAGCAAAGCCGCGAAAGGAATTGAGCGTTGCGGAAATTCAGGAAAAGATAAATAAATTATCTTCGGAAACTGATTTGATTAAAAAAATAAATGATGCCAAAGAATTGTTGGGCGGGCTGAATATTTATGGAATGAAAAAAACGGAAATTTATGATACAATAAAGCAAGCGGAAATTTCGGCCGAGCATCTGGGAAAATCTCAAAATGTGCTTGAAAAAAGAGCGGTGGAAGATGAATTGCGCGGTTTGGTTGATAAAATTATGGCAGATGTTAAAGAATCGGCCGCCGCGCCGGCTAGTGCCGAGGAAATACAGAGCGCCATGCGAGACCTAGGTTAGTAGTGAGTAGTAGGTAGTTTGTAGAAATAAATAATATGTCATTGCAAGACACAATTCAACAATTTCAAAAATTGCCGCCTGATATTCAGCGGGCTTTGTCTTCGGATGAGGCAATGGCCAAGATGGAAGCGCTGGAAGGCAAGTATAATCTGAAGCTCGCGTCTTTTGTTTTGCGCGCGGCCGTGCGCGAATTTCCGCTTGAGGATTTGGGAATAGTTATTAGGAAAGAGCTGAATTTAAAGCCGGAACAAGCCGGGCTCTTGAAAGACGAATTGCTGGATCAGATTTTCGCGCCGGTGATGTCATATTACGCGGAGGGCGCGGATAAGTCCGTTGATGATGCGGAAAATGTATCAAGTATTAAGAATCAAGTATTGAGGGACGCGGAAAAAGATACAAGATACAAGATACAAAATACAAATCATAGTGCGCCGCCGAAGCCGCCGATGGCGCCTCCAAGACCGCCAGTTGTGCCGAGTGCGCCGAGAAGCGCGGAAAGCATTAAGAAAACTATCGTGAATCAGGAATCAGAAATCGGGAATATTTCTCCGGTAATAACTCCGAGACCGCCTCAAGAAAGCGAGGGACAAAAAGTTTCAAGTTCCAAGATTCAAGATTCAAGTTCAATGCGTCCTCCCCAACCTCCCAAATCCCGATCATATTTTTATTTTGACGCCGAGGATGAAAAAGATGTTGAGAAATTCAAAAAACACGAGGTAGTCGCTTCCGGCAGGGGGAAAGAATTTATTGAGCGGATTGATAAAACTGCCGATGAGGTGATCAACCACTCTTTGGTGAATTTTTCCGATGAAAACGGCAAAAGGCGGCTGAAGTCTTATTTGACCGCTTATTTTCGAGGCATTAGGGATATTTTGCAAACCAAGGAATCATTGGCCAGGCCAATGGCTACCGGCGGAATGGAATTTAACGCCGTGACAATTGAAAAAGTTATGGCATTGGCCAAGGAGGAATTTCATAAAATACATAGTGCGGGCGCGGAGAAAGTGGACGAAGCGAGTATTAAGAATCAAGTATTAAGCAGTAAGTATCCGGCCAAAGATGAGGCGAGTCTTGAGCCAAAAGAATTGAAAAAAAACGATAATCAAAATGACACAATAAAGACAAATTTAGAAGCGAATCAACAAATCGCAGAATCAAAAATACCTGATACAAGATACAAGATGCAAGATACAAGACCAACCATCCGCCGCGAGCGGCCGCAGGTGATTGATACGGACAAGCCGAAAATAGCGGAGGTGAGGCTCCCGTCAAAATTGACCGGACCGCTTGAGGAAATCGAGCAATTGAATTTGCGCGACCTTAGGCGTTTTGCGCAAAACCACCAAGGATTTGCCGACCGAACGATGGAGCGGATAAAAATTTTGGAAAATGAATCTTTTGAAAAACGGATGATGGGTGTCGCCGCTTGGCGCAAGAGCATGCTCTATCAGCAGTACCTAAATGTGATTCAAAATTCTTTGGAGCGGAATATCAGCATACCGGAAATGATCGGGGCTGTCACCGAAGCGGAGAGTCAAAATATGAGTCTTAGAGAATGGCAGACGGTCAATCGGATCAATCGGGAATTAAGAGCGTGAAGTTAGTAGTTCGTAGTGAGTAGTATGTAGAATGTCATTGCATAAATATATCTACCAACTATAAACTACCAGCTATTAATTAAAAATTATGCAGCAATTCGTCGTACCGCAATTTATTGATATAGAAAATAAGATTTTCGGACCGGTGACCGCCCGCCAGTTTGTATTGCTTATTATTTGGGGAGGCATGGAATTCGGCGCGTATAAATTGTTTGACACCGTGCCTTTTGTAATCGCGACCATCATATTGAGCCTTTTTTTCGCGCCAATGGCTTTTGTGAGGCCCAATGGCAAGCCTTTTCACTATTTTCTATTGTCGGTTTATAAAGCGAAAACAAGACCGGATATAAGAGTATGGCATAATCATGACGCCCTGACCGTTTCGCCGGAAATAAAATCAAACCGGGAAATGCGCGATGCCAAAAGACAAGCGGCAACTATGCGATTTGCAGAAAAAAAGACAAAGCCGTCCAGGCTATCAGAACTGTCTTTAATTGCTGATACAGGAGGAATTTATGAAGGCGAACAAACGGAAGAAGAATTGGAAAAAGAAATGGAAAACCTTCAAATGAAAAATCCTAAATCGTAATTATGCCCAGCAAAAATCCAATGTCCGGAAAAAAACCGACTATTTCCACTCAATCTTTTCTGGATATTTACGAAATCAGAGACAATACCGTGGTGATGAAAGACGGAACTTTAAGATCCGTGCTTTTGGTTTCCAGCATAAATTTCTCGCTCAAATCCGAAGAAGAGCAAAATGCCATCATTCAGGCTTATGTGCAATTCTTAAATTCGCTGGACCATCCGATGCAGATCGTAGTGCAGTCCAGAAAATTGGACATTGACCGCTATTTGGACAATTTGAAAGATTTGGAAAAAAAGCAATCCAATGAATTGCTCAAGGCGCAAATGGCCGATTATCGGAATTATATCAATGAGCTTTTGGAAATGGCTGAGATTATGACCAAGCGATTTTACATTATCGTGCCCTACGATGCGAAGGCCGACGGGAAAAAGCAAAAAGGTTTTGGATCGTCTATTTCGGCGGTCTTTCGTCCGGCCGCGGCCGTGGCGCTTTCGCATCGGAAGTTTGAGGAGGACAGGATCGAGCTTTTCAAAAGAGTGGATCTGATCGCGGAAGGAATGCAAGCCATGGGGATAAAAGCCGTACCGCTGGATACGCAGAGTCTTATTGAATTGTATTATAATTCATACAATATAGAAATCGCCAAGCAGGAAAAAATGACGGAAGTGGCGAAATTAAATATTGAAGAATGAGTAGTGAGTAGTTAGTAGTGAGCAGAATGATTGAAAATTTTTTTCTCAAATACCAACTACTTACTACCAACTACTTACTACCGATTACCACTATGCTCAACTTATTGGGACGAAAAAAAATCAATGCCGCTCCGCCGCAAGGAGAACAAAAAGAAAAGGCCGGAGCGCTGATCACCAAAGAGCCGATTACCAAAGAAGAGCGGGAAATTTTGGAAGCGGAAAAAATATACCGCGCCGGCACGGTTTCGGTGCGCGATTTGATAGCGCCTTCCGCGATGAAAGTGCAGCCTCAATTTTTGGAATTGGGATCATTGTTTGTCAGGACGGTTTTCGCCACGATTTACCCCCGGTACATATCCATCGGCTGGTTTATGCCTATCATTAATTTCAATGCTCTTTTGGATGTGGCAATGTATTTTTATCCGATTGACGCGGAAATTATTTTAAAGCAATTGAGAAATAAAGTGGGCATGCTGGAGGCGCAATTGATCGGAGACGCGGAAAAGGGCGCGCCCCGGGATCCGGTAAGAGAGACGGCTTTGCGCGACATTGAAAAATTGCGCGACGATCTCACTCAAGGCAGCGAGAAATTTTTTCAATTCGGATTGTATGTGACGATGTACGCGAAATCCCAAGACGATCTGGATCTTTTGACCGACAAAATTGAATCTCTTTTCGGAACAAAACTGGTGTTTACCAGGCGCTCCGTATACCAGGCCGAGCAAGGCTTCAATTCCACTCTGCCTCTCTGCAATGATGAATTGCAGTCGTCTTTCAATATGAATTCATCGCCTTGCGCTTCCAGTTTTCCTTTCATATCGTCGGAATTAACATCGGACTCAGGGATTCTCTACGGCATCAATCGCCATAACAACAGTTTGATACTTTTTGACAGATTCAGCCTGCAGAATGCCAATTACTGCGTTTTCGCCACATCCGGAGCCGGAAAATCCTACACCGTGAAGCTGGAAATTCTAAGGAGCTTGATGTTCGGCACGGATGTGATAGTGATTGATCCGGAAAGAGAGTATAAATTTCTTTCCGATGCCGTTGGCGGAAGCTACATCAATATTTCCCTGAATTCCGAAAGCAAGATCAATCCTTTTGATTTGCCGAGGCCCGTGGGCGGAGAAAAGACCGGCGATATCATCCGATCGGCCGTGATCACCCTGAAAGGTCTGGTGCGGCTGATGCTCGGCCAGCTTACCCACCAGGAGGACTCAATTGTCGATCGGGCGCTTTTGGAAACTTACGCCAAAAAGGATATCACTTCCGAGACCGATCTTACGAAATTGGATTCATCATCCATTCCTTTGGTGCAGGATTTTCAAGAAATTTTATCCGGAATGGAAGGCGGGGACGATTTGGTTTTGCGCCTCAAGAAATTTACCGAAGGGACTTTCTCCGGCCTTTTCAATAATCCCACGAATATTGATGTGAACAATCAATTGGTGATTTTTTCCGTACGGGATTTGGAAGACGAGCTGCGTCCCATCGGGGTTTATTCCATCGTCACTTACATCTGGAATGTGGTGCGATCAAAATTGAAAAAGCGCATTTTGGTCATTGACGAGGCGTGGTGGCTGATGCAGCACGAAGATTCGGCCAAATTCGTTTTTGCTTTGGTCAAGCGCTGCCGCAAATATTATTTGGGCGTGACGACTATCACGCAGGATGTGAACGACTTTTTGCGCTCGCCATACGGCCAGGCCATTGTTACCAATTCCGCCCTGCAACTTCTCTTGCGCCAATCGCCGGCTGGCATTGATGTGATCGCCAAGACTTTTTTATTGACCGAAGGAGAGCGCTATCTTTTGCTGGAATCGGGCGTGGGCGAAGGAATATTTTTCGCCGGCAGCAAACATGTGGCCATAAAAATCGTGGCGTCTTACAGCGAAGATCAATTGATGACTTCGGATCCGAGGCAGCTTTTGGAAATTGAAGCGGCCAAGCGCGAATTTGAACAAAGCGGCGGCGGCGGGCAAGGATCAACTGATGATAAAGAGATTCATGAAATGGAGAAGAAAGTGGCGAGTTTGTAATTTTAATAAAATTACAAATAGTTCAAAGTTCAAAATGCAAAGTTAAAAATTACAGTTCAAAATTAAAAACTTGCAAACATTTAACTCTAGATTTAAAACTGCAACTTTGAAATTTTAACTTGGAACTTTGGATTTATAATAATTTCGTGCTATAATATCAAGTATATGAAATATAAAAGAGTTCAATTTATTGCGCTAATATTGGCCGTAATTGCGCTGGCCGGTCTGGGTTGCAAAAAGGCTGATAACGCTAATATTAATATCAATAGCGCCTTGGGTGATAATAAAAATATTGCAGTCAGCGGCTCAAATAAGAATATTTCCAATACCAATGCTTCAATAGGGGGACAGGCAAATGCGAATACTGCCAATCCCCAGCAGGCCAATGCGGCTAGCCGCGGGAAAAGCGATGTGGAAAAAATAGCGCGGTTTTTTACTGAATTTTTCGGGAGCTTTTCCACTGATTCAAATTACGGCAATGTCACTGGCCTGAAGATTTATATGACGCAAAATATGCAGAAATGGGCCGATGGTTTTGTGGCTGACGCGAAGAAAAACAAAAATAACGCGGCCGGATATTTCGGCGTCACCACCAAAGCCGTATCGGTAAAGACGGATTCATTTTCAGAAGAACAAGGCAAAGCCGAGGTGACGGTGTCTTGCCAGCGCCGCGAAGCCACCGGCACTTCCACCAATGCCCGCATATATTACCAAGATATGACAGTCAGTTTCTTAAAAGAAAAAGGCGTGTGGAAAGTGAATGAAGCGAAGTGGAAGTGAGTATGTCTGAAGAATCATCGGAACAGGAAGGAAGTTCAAATGAAGCGGTGATGCGCCAACAATGGATGACTGAGCGCCAGCAAGCAATGGTTGAAGCGCGGAAAAGAGTTCATGGCAGCGGCGCCGGCGGGGTTTCCCAGGCCGAGCAGTTAGCCGCCCGGATGGCAAAATTGCAAAAGGCTTACCGGGCTTTCAACGGAACTTTCGGCCTTATGAGCGCCGCTTCTTTTGGAGCAACCTTGCTTATAACCTGCCTGGTAATGAACGGGCAGTTAATCCTTGGGAATGCCTTTAAAGTGCGGTATGTGCCGCCTCTGACTTTTCCGGAAATTTTGATTCTGGCGGTAGTGGACATATTGGTAGCGATTATATTAATGTTTATTGTCGATTTATCGCTATTTTGGCTGATTGCGGCGGGATTATTGATTTGATTAAATGTTCGGCAAAACTTGTAGTATAAGTTTCATTCGTTGAATTTATGAAAAGAATATTTTTTTTAATCGCCTTGGCTATTTTTTTTATCGGATTAATTTCACCTTTTTTTGTCGCAGTCAGACAAGTAAAAGCGGTGGTAAAATTTTGTCCGCAAATTACTATCCCCGGCACAATTATCGATGTTGAAAAATATGGTTGTCCTCCTAACAAAAAAGGAAGCATATCCGAAGGGTATGATATAACCAAAGATTCAATCGCTTTACTGGCCGGCGGCGCTTATAAGTTCATTGTCGGCCTCGCCGCCATCGCGGCCGTAATCGTGCTGATGGCCGGCGGATATACTTGGCTTTTTGCCGGCGGCAATTCGTCCAAAGTAGGCGAGGCCAAATCTTTAATCGGCAGCGCCGTCTTGGGTCTTTTCTTGGCTTTGGGATCGTATATGATTCTATACTTGATTAATCCGGAATTGACGAATTTGAAGTCGTTGGATGATATTGGTGGTATAGATCCGATCACTGTTCATGGGGTAGAAAAAATTTGTGATGCTAATGAAGAAGCAGAGATATTAAAAACCGCGGAATACGGATGCGGAAAAGTTAATCCCACTAAAAATTGTGTTGGTATTACATGTTTTGCTTCAATTGGTGCCCTTGGCGGCGGATATATATGCAGTTTAAGTTCTGATAATAAAGGTGAATTTACAGGAGGTGATTGCGTGTATAAGATTTCAGCTTATAAGGCGACAGAGACGATATCAGGTGATTCAAGTGCGCCAACATTGTCTGTTTTCGAAAAAACATCAATTAACAATAATAAACAAGATGTTGCTTGTGGAAGCGTGAAATGGGTAACAGGAATGACTAAAGAAGTATATAATGATTGCCAACCAGATCAATGGGATGACAAACTCACTACCTGTACAATAGTTAGTCAAAAAGGACAAGGATATCCCATTGTTAGAGAACAAGGAGGCGAAGATGTGGTCTATACTAAATACAATAAAAAATTTATCCAGATGAGTTGTCGAAGCGCGCTAAGAGCACAGATAAAATAAAAACTTTATATGGTTTTAGAAAATTAAATTAGACTTCATCATTTCTTGGATTTATTCTGAATTTGGTATTGATGCATAATTTAGCCGGATAAACGCAAAATTCAATTAGATATCAATCTTATGCGGATTTTTTGGGAAAAAGCTAAACCATATTTGATCGTTTTCGGATTTATTGCCGTGGTTTTAGGCTTGGGTTTTTACTAAATTTGGTATTGACTCATAATTTAGTAATGATATAATATGAGCGTATGCCAAATCAAGAATATATAAAACGGGAGATGTTTGATAAAATCGCTGCGCACCTTGAAAAGCCGGAGATTACGCTGTTAACCGGCTCAAGACAAGTGGGTAAAACCGTTTTGCTGGAGCAATTGAAAACTTATTTAGCTGATGAAAAAAAAGTGCCGAGTGATGCCATTTTATGGTACAATCTTGATCTTATTCAAGATTGGGAAGTTTTTCAAAGCCAAAGCGATTTTATTGAATTTTTGCGCGGCCGATCCAAGAATCAAAAAATTTACGCATTTATTGACGAAGCTCAAAAAGTTTCCGAGACGGCAAGGTTTTTCAAGGGTATTTATGACTCAAAATTAAACATCAAATTTATTCTAACTGGATCTTCTTCTTTGGAGATAAAAGCGAAATTGAAAGAAACTTTAGCCGGCCGGAAAAGAGTTTTCCACATACCGTCTTTTACATTTTACGAGTTTTTGTCAATTAAAGAAATATTTTTAGCCGAGTGTTTAAAAAAAGGAGATCCGATAAGCGAAATTGACCAGAAAAAACTTAATTCCTATTATGAAGAATATCTTGTGTTTGGGGGTTATCCGAGGGTGGTAATTTCAGAAAGCAAGGAGGAAAAAATTGCTATTTTACGGGAAATTTTCAGCAGTTATATTGAGAAAGATGTTGTCGGGTTTTTAGAAATTAAAAACAAAACCGCTTTCAGCCGGATGATAAAGCTTTTGGCCGCCCAGATCGGACAGTTGGTAAACATAGGCGAATTAGCCCTGCACCTTGGCATTGATCGCCATACGGTGGAACGATACATTTTGGCCCTGGAAGAAACTTTTGTAGTCAGAAAGATTAGTCCGTATTTTAAGAATCCGCGCCAGGAGATTATAAAGGCGGCGAAGATTTATTTTTTGGATTCGGGAATAAGAAATCTGGCAGTGGGAAATTTTCAATCGTTTCCTGGCAGACCGGATAAAGGGCCGATTTTGGAAAACGGCATTTGCTCCGACCTTTTAAACCTATGCGAGAGCATGTCAGCTGAATTGCATTTTTGGAGGACTAAGCAAAAAACTGAAATAGATTTTGTAGTAGAGATCGGTTTAGAGGTTTTGCCCATTGAAGCGAAGTCTTTGCTCGGTAAGACAACCGTATTGCCGCCACTTAAGCTTTTTATTGAAAAATTTTCTCCCAAAAAAGCATTGGTGGCCAATTTGACCTTTAATAATGAGTGTATTAAATATGTTAATACGGAAATACGCTTCATTTATCCTTATCAAATAAAACGCAATCTTTAATATAGTTATGCGGATTCTTTGGGAAAAAGCTAAACCATATTTGATCGTTTTCGGATTTATTGCCGTGGTTTTGGGCTTGGGTTTTTTGATTTATTGGTTTTTCTTCGCGCCCGTGGGCGGGCCGGTCAACGGAAATGTCAATAGCGGCGGAGGACTATTTCCAAGAGCCAATGATAATAGCGATATTCCGGTAATTAACGGCGGAGACCAATTTCCCAATTCCAATGAAGTCGGCCGCGCCAATGAGAATATAAACGCCGAGACCAATTTAAACGCCGTCATCATCCAGCAAGTGCCTACCGCAGTGAGCGTTGCCCCGGCTTTGGGCGGCGGAGCATCCTCTGACGGCGGTTTTGTTTATTATGATAAAAATACGGACAAATTTTATAAAACCGAAGACTCCGGTCTGCGCAAAGCTCTGTCCGACCAGGAATTTCCGGACGCGGAAAATGTGGTTCTCTCTCCGGGCGCCGATAAAGCCATAGTGCAATTTCCGGACGGATCCAATATCGCTTATGATTTCAATAAGCAGCAACAATACACTCTGCCAAAAGAAGGCAAAGATTTTTCATTCAATTCCTCGGGCGATCAGATCGCCTATAAATTTATGGCGCCCGATCCGGAAAGCCGATATTTGGTTTCTTCCGGATTTGACGGATCGGATTTCAAATTGATTGAGCCTTTGGGCTACGAAGACAGGGATGTGCAGGTGAATTGGTCCCCGACCGGACAAGTGGCGGCGCTTTTCAGAAAAGGAATTGACGCGGACAGGCAGGAAGTGTATTTTATCGGCACCCAAGGAGAAAATTTCAGATCTATGATTACGCCGGGCCGGGACTTTAAAGGCGAATGGTCGCCCCAGGGAGACAGGCTCTTATTCAGCATATATACTCCGGAAGCGGATTACAAGCCCACTCTTTGGATTGTGGAGGCGCAAGGCGATCGGATCGGCTTTAATCGCAAAGATTTGGGCGTGCAGACTTGGGTGGACAAATGCACTTTTGATGATGGCGGAACGACCGCCTATTGCGCCGTGCCTCGGGAATTGCCGCGCGGCTCCGGATTGGTCAGGGAATTGGCTGACAAGGTGCCGGACGATTTGTATAAAATTGATTTGCGCACCGGATTCAAGACGCAGGTTCAGGGAGTCGTTGGCCGCTTCACGGCTGATAAAGTATTTTTGTCAGACGATGAAAAGACGCTCTATTATACGGACAAAAAAACGGGATTTGCGTATAAAGTAAAATTGTAAATAATTTTAAGTTTTGACATTTGAGTTATGAGTTTCAGATTTTTTCCGTATGCAAAATAAATCATTCTATTTAATTTTTAGCGCAATAATAGTAATCAGCCTTGTCGTGATCGTCCTTTTCGCTCAAAGCATTATCGGACCGTCTGATGGGGCAAATAATGCCATAAAAACCGATTCGTCTAAAAATAAAGATATATTTGTCACCCCGGCGCCGAATGTTGAAAAGACCGATCGCATCCCGCCTTTGGAGCGCAAAGATCCGATCGTCGGCAATCCCGAAGGAGAAATCACGATTATTGAATTTGCCGATTTTGAATGCCAGTATTGCGCGGACAGCCAAAAGACTTTGGAAGAAATTTTAAAAAATTATCCTGATAAAATCCGTTTGGTTTGGAAAAATTATCCTTTGTCTTTTCATTCTTACAGCAAAAAAGCGGCCGAGGCGGTACTTTGCTCCAATGAACAGAAAAAATTCAGCCAAATGCAAAATCAGCTTTTTGATCATCAAAATATTTCTTTGCTTCCCAAAGACATCAAAGAGTATGCCAAAGACATCGGCCTGGATATGGATAAATTCAATACTTGCTTTGACGGGGGCTTAAATGAAGAAGCGGTATCAAGAGACATTGCGGCGGCTCGGCAATTCGGCGTGGACAGCGTGCCGTCTTTTTTTATTTTCAAAACAGGTTCGGATCAAGGATATTTTATTCCTTGGGCCGCGACATTAAATGAGCTTAAGTCCGCGATTGACGCATTGTTGAAATAGAACATTATGGTCAAAAAAAAATTTGTCATCATTGATGGCAATGCCATTTTGCACCGCGCTTTTCACGCCCTTCCGCCTTTGAAAAATCGGGAGGGCAAATTAGTTAATGCGGTGTATGGCTTTGCGTCCATTTTTTTAAAAACGCTCAAAGATTTGAAGCCGGATTACATTGCCGTGGCTTTTGATATGCCAGGCAAAACTTTCCGGCATATTGAATTTCCAGAATATAAAGCCCAGAGAGAGAAAAAGCCGCAGGATTTGTACGATCAGATCCCTATGATCAAAGAAGTTTTGACAGCTTTCAAAACGGCGATTTTTGAAAAAGAAGGATATGAAGCCGATGATATTATCGGCACGCTAACGCGTGCCGCGCAGAAATCCGCGGAACAAAACGCAGAAATCCCCGCCTCGCCGACTGGCGGGCGCGGAACAGGAATTGAAAATATTATCGTAACCGGAGATTTGGATGCATTGCAATTGGTTGATGAAAATACAAAAGTCTGCGCTTTGAAACAAGGAATTTCCGAAACGATTATTTACGATGAAAAAGCGGTGATTGAAAGATACGGGCTAAGGCCCGATCAAATGATTGACTACAAAGCTTTGCGCGGCGATCCGTCCGATAATATTCCCGGGGTGCCGGGGATCGGCGAGAAAACCGCTGCCGAACTGCTGGCCTCTTACGAAACGATTGAAAAAATATATAAGGCGGTCAATGAAGCTGGTGACAAAGAGCCGGCCGGCATTTCAAAGCGGGTATTTGAAAAATTGCGCGAGAATGAACCAATAGCTTTTTTGAGCAAGAAATTGGTGACAATCATTAAAGACGCGCCGATTGATTTTGAACTGGAGAATTTAAAAGTCAGGCCGATTGATCGGGCAAATGCCGCCGAGCTCTTCCAGAAATTGGGATTCAAAAGCCTGCTTGCCCGCCTGAAAGAATCTGATAATACGGCTTTGCCTGCCGCGCAAACGCAAGACCGGCTGTTTGCTCAAACTGCTGCCAGTTCCGACAGCAAAGAACAAGGCTACATTTTGGTTGACACGGAGCAAAAATTCCAAGATTTTTTAATAAAAATCCAAAAGCAAGATTTTTTTGTTTTTGATTGCGAGAGCACTTCTTTGAATCCTTTGGAAGCCGATCTTTTGGGGATAAGTTTTTGCTGGAAAAAGGGCGAGGCGCATTTCGCAAGCGTTAAAGCGCTCCCCAAATTTTTACCGCTTCTAAAGCCGATATTTGCCAATCCGAAAATCCGCAAAGCCGGACATAATTTGAAATACGATATCCGCGTCCTCAAACATTCCGGCATCGCCGTTGAGGGCGTATTTTTTGACACAATGGTCGCCTCGTATATTTTAAATCCCGGGGAGAGGCAGCACAATTTGGATAAAATCGTTTTTGAAGAATTCGGTTACGAGATGATGCCGATTGAGGCTTTAATCGGCGAAAAACGCAATGAGCAAATTCCAATGCGAGATGTTTCAATGGAAAAATTAAGCTGGTATTCTTGCGAAGACGCGAATTTCACCTTTAGAATTTATGAAAAATTATCGCAGGAATTGAAAGACAAAAAATTGCAGCGGCTTTTTGATGAAATTGATTTGCCGATGGTTTCCATTTTGGCGTGGATGGAGGATTTTGGAATGAAAATAGACGCCGGGTATTTGTCCGAAATGTCAAAAGAAGCGCATATTCAAGCGGATAAACTTGAGAAAGAAATTATCAAGCTCGCCGGAATTGAATTTAATGTCAATTCCACCAAGCAATTGAAAG
>SCPX01000058.1 GCA_004298615.1 Patescibacteria group bacterium
CTCCTTGAGGCGGATCTTAAAAAGATATTAAAACATTATTTGCGGGGGTAGTTATCTAGTCTAGAGCCTTCTTTATTCGGATTTGGAAGCACGTTGAATTAAGCGCCAATGATTTTGAAGTTATAGATGTCAGGAAAACAGGCGATGGATTCCCGAAAAAGATTTGTAATGTTTGTCATAAACTCAAAAGAACAAAGGACTTTGCTAAAAATCAAAACGCAAAAAATAATAGATCCGTTAGACGACCATCGTGTAAAGATTGTCGTGTAGAAATGGAAGGAGTTGGAGTATCTCGAACTGAAAGAATCGAGTGGCTTAAGAAAAAACCGCACAATGAGCCATTTGAGTGTCCAGTTTGTAAAAAGAGAACTATAGCGGGTGTAACAAGTAAAGTCGTTCTTGAGCATGACCACCGTACTGGCAAACCTGGCGGCTGGATTTGCGACAGTTGTAATACAGGATTGGGACGTTTTAAAGACGATATCGAATTGCTAAAAAGCGCGATGGAATTCCTTAAAAAGAGTTATTAAAGATTGAAGTATTTCAGCCTCTTTTTCGTTAGCTCTACGTATTCTTTTGATATATCACAACCAATATAATAGCGCTTATTTATAGCGGCCATTTTGCAGGTTGTCCCAGAGCCACACATTGGATCAAAAACAACATCTCCCGGCTTAGTCCACGAAATGATATGATCCTCTGCTAATTTCTCTGGAAATATAGCAGTATGTTGGAAAGCAATTTTATCACTTGTAGAGCCGCCATACCCTACAGCATAATCCCATATGTTCGTTAGGGTTTTCTCTGGTTTTAGTTCGCCTTTTGTCTTTTTATTTATTCCATCCGCTTTTTTATTAAACGGGAGCATTTCTTGACCTTGTCGCACGGTTTTTGTTTTCAAAGGATTGAAAGTTTTAGGAGCACCTTTGCTAAAAACAAACATAAATTCGTAGCAATTCGTATAGGCATTGGATCTCATAAATGGAGTATTTTTCTTTCTATAAATCATCACATCATGAGCATTGAAACCTAAACTTTGAAAAAATAGAGCTTGTTTGAAACTTGTAAAGCTTTTATTTCCTTTACTTATTTTATCACCAACAACCCACACCAAAACACCACCTTTTTTGATAACTCGAAACAAGCCCTTTGCTATTCTTTCAAAATCGAAAGCATAACCATTGTAATTTCTTAATTCATCATATGGAGGAGAAGTAACTACGAGATCCACGCAATTGGAAGGCATTGCTTGCATGACCCCCACCGCATCATCACAAATAATTTTATTCAATGGTATTTCGGTATATTTCTGAGTTTCTTTATATTCTGGAAATTGTATTACCGATCTTATTTCTTCGCGAATAACATCAAGTATTATTCCTTGTATGGAAATGTCTTTCCCGTTTCTGAAAATAAGCGGCTCAAAAGTTTTATTTGCCGGTTGTAGGCGTATTTGGCCCTTTTCTTTGTAAAATTTCTTTAAAGTTGCTTCATGATTATCTATGAGAGCAACCACTTTCTGTCCATTCTCGGCGGTTTCTTGTTGACGAACCAGAACAACATCCCCGTCGTTTATATTTTCATCAATCATGCTGCTCCCGACTACTCGAAGAGCATAAACCTCCGATGAGGAAGGGATTTTACTTTTAGGAACAGCGATCATTTCTTTATTTTGTATCGCCTCTATCGGCTGACCGGCGGCGATAGTCCCTAAGAGAGGAATTTTGACCATTGGTTCTTTAGATACGACGCTAATCGCGCGAGCCCTGTTTTCTATTTTTCCTAAATAACCGCCTTCTTTGAGTTTTGAGATATGAAAATGAACAGTTGAAACGGAGGCGAGTTTAAGTCGCCTTCTAATTTCTTCAAATGAAGGAGAGTATCCTTTTTTTTGCGAATAATCCTCTACGAAGTCAAAGATTTCTTTTTGACGTTTTGTAAGCATATGCTAGCCGTACGCGGACTTGATTATTTTAATATATAAATTATAATAGAACAAAAATAGAAAATCAATAGAAGTTATCCACAGTTATAAATTAACCAACTATATAAATTTTTACTAAGTGAGGTCGCCATTTATAAAATGATTGAATTTTCCCCAACCAAAAACGTTCCGACCGCGGTCGGAACGTTTTTGGTCAATGTCTTAAATTCTTAAGCGGGCCGCCTTTAGGCGAGCCTCGGCCGCCTCATCAAAGGCGGGCGAGCCTCGCTTTTTTGTAAACAAAAAAGCGGGTAGGGAGAATCGAACTCCCAGCAACAGCTTGGAAAGCTGTGGTATTACCATTATACGATACCCGCCCAAACTTTTGTTTTGTTATATTACTACAGGAATTATTTTGTGTCAAAATTAGATTTGCCGGGCTTTTTCCACGCGGACGATGCCGCCGACTTCCAAAATTGCCGTGTCGCGCCTGGAGAGCTTTCCGGAAAGCAGAAATTTTGCCAGAGCATTGTCCACCCGGTCTTGAATGGTGCGGCGCAAGGGCCTCGCGCCATAAAGCGGATCAAATCCGGCATCGGCCAATTCTCTGATCGCTCCGTCGCTTACGACCAAATGAATGCCTTTGCTGTCCAGTTGTTTGGCCACGCCGTTCAGCAAAAGCTTAGTCACTTGATAAATTTCGTCTTTTGCCAGCGGCTTGAAAAGCACGATCTCGTCAAAACGGTTTAAAAATTCCGGACGGAAATATTGAAGCAAAATATCAGTCATCAGCGCCTGTTTGATTGTTTTTAAATCTGCGCCTTGGGACAAGCCGTCTTGAATGGCTTTGGTGCCCGCATTGGATGTGGCGATAATGATGGAATTGGTAAAATCAATGGTTCGTCCCGAGCTGTCGGTGAGCCGCCCGTCATCCATTACCTGGAGAAAAATATTTAAAATATCCGGATGAGCTTTTTCCAATTCATCAAGCAGGACCAGAGAAAAAGGCTTGGCCCGCACCGCTTCGGTCAATTGTCCCTGGCCCGAACCGTATCCCGGGGGCGCTCCGATCAGGCGGTAAAGCGATGATTGATCTTGGAATTCGGACATATCCATCCGGATCATTTCGGTTTCGTCGCCGAAATAGACCCGGGCCATGGCTTTGGCCGTTTCGGTTTTTCCAACGCCGGTCGGCCCCATAAACAGGAAATTGGCAATGGGGCGATTGGCGTCGCGCAATTCGGTACGGGCGCGGCGCAAAGCTTCGGACACGGCTTGCACGGCCTCATTTTGGCCGACAATGCGCGCGTGAATTTCCTCTTCAAGATGCAAGAGTTTTTCCGATTCGCTTTCCGTTATCCTGGTCAGAGGAATATTGGTCTTGGAAGAAATAATTCCCGCAATGTCTTCGCCCGTCACGATCGGATTATTCGGATGGCGCGCCGCTACATAGGGGCCGGCTTCTTCAATGATTTCAATGGCTTTGAAAGGCAGATATGTTTCGTGCATATAGCGATCGGTGAGCTTCACGGCTTTTTCCAGAGCATCGTAGGAAAATACTATTTTATGCTTGTATTCAATGTACGGCACTTTTGATTCCAATACTTGAATCGCGTCATCCTGGCTCATTTCACCGATCACCACTTTTTGCAACACCCGGCCCAGAGCGCTTTGCTCCACTGATTTGCGATAATCGGCCGGATTGGTCGTGGCGATTACCTGAAAAGCGCGTTTTTCCAAAAATTCGGACAAGACTTCGCTCGCGTCCAATCCTTCTCCGCCGGAAGAAGCGGTGACGCCCACCAAATTTTGCGCGTTATCAATGTGCAAAACCACATTGCCGGCCCGCACCACTTCTTCAATGATGCGCATCAATCTGCCTTCCACCTCGCCCCGGGCCGTGGCTCCGGACACCAGCGCGCCGACGCTCAAAGACACCAGCCGTTTGTCTTGCAAAATCGCCGGCACTTCTTCCACTACCATTCTTTGAGCAATTTCTTCAAGTAAGGCGGTTTTTCCAACGCCGGTGACGCCTACCAAAACCACGCTAGCGTCCCCGCCCTCAATAATTCTAAAAATTTCATTGATTTCTTTTTCCCGTCCGACAATTACCGGCAATCTTTCGGCTCGCGCGGCCAAAGTAAGATCGCGGCCGAATTGGTCAAGAAATGGCGTGGCAATGGCGGTCATGGAACGATTCATTGTTCCTTTTGGTTTAAATCGCGCCAAACTCCCGAAAGTCTGCGAGTTTGCTCTGATGCGGTTTTCCAAAGTAATCCACTGCATAACATTTCTCAATTTTTCGTCAGTCAGTCCCAAATCAAGCAAAATATCCATAATTCTTTTATCCGCGCGAACGGCTCCTAAAAAAATTTGCGTTATGTCAATTACCGGCGCGCGCATGCGCAAAGCTTCGTCATAGGCGTACATCAAGGAAAATAAAATGTCGCGGGAAATTTCCGGCAATACCAAAAGGCGGGAAGGCCGCTCTTCATGCAAAAGCCGGGCGGTTTTTTCAATGAGCGCCTGGGGCGCCGTATCCAATCTGGCCAAAATCACTTGGAAAACCGGCAGCATCGTCAAAACGGCGAATAAATGCATGGGCGTAACATGATCGTGCCGCACGCGCCTGGCCAGGCTCCATGCTTTTTCCAGCGCGTCTTTGGCCGGCTCGGAAAGAACGCGGTAAATGTCCTGCGGATCTTGATTGGCGGTCAGGGCGAAAAATTCCTGCGGCGCCGTCTTTTCCTGAATTTCAGGAGCACCGCCCGTTTGATAACGGACGCTCGGCACGCGCCGCGCCGCCAGAGATTTTTTAACAGAACGATAATATAGAAAACCGTCTCCGATTAAAGAAAGCAAAAATAAAAGCAATTCCCACCTCTTTTGAAAAAAAATTTTAAACCAATCCGGATCGTTTTCAAAAATCGCCCAATTTTTAAATAAAAACCAAGCCAAGGCCCCCGCGCCGATCATTCCAAAACTTAAGAATGCCAAGTAAATAATATTTTCCGAAGTTTTTTCCAGTTTGCGCTCCAAGATTTCAAACACGCCGAAAGTTTTTCGGAATACCACGGGAATTCCTTGGATAACGCCGATTACCCGATCGCCCTTGCAGGCGGGGCAATGCGGCTGATACTGGTGTCCGCCGCAAGTCGGGCAGGTAAAAAGTTGGAGAGCGGAAAATTCTTGTTTCATTTTATAAACGGTAAAATATCGCGCAGATCAATAATGTAAAATTGGTGCAGCAAATTGACGATTATCGCTATCGGCGCCGCGACCCATAACAAAAGAGCAATCGCGTACCAAATTAAAAAAACCAGCATTTCCAAAATGCGGAACACCAAAAGAACGATCCGCATAAAAAAGCTGATTAACCGTCCCGCGATAGTGTAATCGGCGTACATCGGCCGGAAAAGATTGCTAATCTGGATTCCCAGCCCCAAAGCGTGCGAACGGAAAACCAAATTTTGCCCGAATTTTTGCGCCGCCAATTTCAAACCGACCGAATACCACCACAGCGGGTAATAAATTAAACTCCCGAAAATATCAATGGCGATATAGCGGATGGATTGCATGAAAACGCTTTTTTCCATTTCTATATTTTACCACAAATGGCCGCTAAAATAAAACAAACGCCTAAAAGGCGTTTAACAATATTTTATCTGCAGTCTAACTATTTTATTTGCGGCGCTTCGGAAGAGGGCGGGAGAGGGAGGAGGGCGTTTTTAAAAAAACGAATCCGGACTTCGCCGACAATCATTGAGGCGATAAAAATAAGCGTAAAGTCTTGAATCCAGACAAAAATTTGTTCGTTGAAATGCCAAACTGCTTGATCTTGAATGCCCATAAGGAAAAACGGCAGAGACCCGAAAAATGAAAAAACCAGCAAATTGGCCAAAAGAGTTTTTTGCGATCCGTACCGCGCCAGCGTCCATCCGCTCCAAGCAATGAGCAAAACAAAGGGAAGAATGCCGATTACGGGCTGGTAAAAAAGACCCCTAAGCCGCAAATCCAGCACATTCCATAAGCCAAAAACAAACCAAAAGACGATTATTAAAAAAATGGTAACGCGTTTAATCAGCATAATGCTTTAATTATACTCTTTTAAACACTTGCGTCAAATAATAAGTTGTTATATAATAAAACCATGACATTGATGCCTTATATACAACAATCGGGATCAAAACAAGCGGCCAATAATCCGGCCAACGGGCGGGAAACAGCTGCCGACACTTCGGAAAAGTTTGTGCAGAACCTGCAGGCGCTGGAGGAAGGCGAGCTGGCGGTGGATGTATATGAGACCGATGAGGCGGTGGTGATCCAATCAACCATAGCCGGAGTGCGGGCCGAAGATCTGGACATCACGCTTTCCGGAGATATGCTCACCATCAAAGGCGAGCGCAAAAGAGATTTGGATGTCCCGGAACACCTGTCTTTGTATCAAGAATGTTTTTGGGGGCCGTTTTCCCGATCAATCATTTTGCCGGTGGAAGTGAAAATTGAAAAAATAGAAGCGGTAATGAAAAACGGCGTACTGACTTTGGTTCTGCCGAAAGCGCACAAAGAAAGGACAAAAATCATCTCGGTAAAAAACGAAGAAGAATAAATTTTTTAAATATGGCTAATTTAAACATCAAATTAATAATGATTATTTTCTCAATCATCGCGGTGATTTTGGTCGCCGGATTCGGGATTTGGATGGCGATAAGCGGTCCGGTTCAAAAACAGCAAGTCAAAGGCGCTGCCGCGAGCCAGGAAGAATTGATCCGCCAGCTGGAACAAAGCGTGTTTGGGGATGTGATTAATGATAAACCTTAAATGTCGCTGCGCGGATTGATCGCGGATAAATACGCGGATCAGACGCGGATTCGCATGAAATGATTTATGGCGGAAAAAGAGAAATTGTCCGAGGGGGACGGCATTCAATGCGCGATTGATCGGTTTGAAGGCGATACGGCGGTTCTTTTGACCGAAGCGAAAGAAAAAATTTATATTCCCAAGAAATATCTGCCGACGCAGGCAAAAGAAGGCGGCATCGTCGCAATAAAAGTAAACAGCCTTGAAGACATAGAAAAACAGCGCGCCCAAACGGCCAAAGATATTTTAAACGAACTTTTTGGAGAGCATCCGCAATGAAAAAAGCGTTTGATTTAAAAAAGCATTTTTCCAACGGCAAAATATCGCGCGCAGCCATTTTGGCGGGCGCGATTTTTGTCATTATTGTTTTGAGCGCTTTGGACGGATTTTTGGCTTACGCTTATCAATACAAAGATAAAGCGTACAAAGGCGTGCGGCTCGGAGGAGCCGATTTGTCCGGATTGACTCTCGAGGAAATTGAAAATAAAATCAATCAATACAAGTCAACGGTTGAAAAGGACGGGATTAAAATCGTCTCGCTTGAAAAAACATACCGCCTGCTCACTTCCACGGCTTCGCCGGACGCTTCGGCCGCCCGGGATTTGATCGTTTTCCAGCCAAACGGTTTGGCAAAAAATATATACAATACGGGCAAAGACAAAGGCATTGTCAGAAATCTTGAAACAGTATTTTCCCTATTGATTGCCCCGAAAAAATTTACGATCAACTTTGAGTACGATGAAAAAAAAGTCGCGGAAACTTTGGAAGATTTTTTTCAGGACGAGGAAACGGCTCCGCAAAACGCCAATATTAATATTGGCGATGGCAATGCTCTGTCCGCGATCAAAGAAAAAGAAGGAAAAGTTTTTCCGTGGGACAAAATCAATGATGAAATAAAAAATCGATTGAGCGATCTCTCGCTTGAGCCGGTGCAAATCTCTTTGGAAACCGAAACGCCGCAAATAGTTTTGAATGACGCCAAGTCGGCCGAATCAAAAGTATCTCAAATTTTGGCTCGCCTGCCGCTCAAAGCGGAGATCGGAGACAAATCGTGGGAAATAAGCAAAGAAATTCTGGCCGGCGGTTTGGCTTTGGAGCGCGAAAATAAAAAAATCATTATTTCATTGACGGATAAAGCGTCGGAAGATTTTTTTGAAAAAATCGCCAAAGAAATTGAAATACCCGCCTTGGATTCAAAATTCAGAATGGAAAACGGGAAGGTGGCGGAATTTCAAAAGAGCTTGCCCGGGCTGGCGATTGATCGGGAATTGACCCGCCAAAATATTATTGAATCTTTGAATAATCCGGAAAAGCCGGCAGCCGCGATTGTCACAAAAGAAGTTCCTCCCCAATACACCGATTCGGAAGCCGACAGTCTGGGAATCAGAGAATTGGTGGCGCAGGGCAAAACCAGTTTTGCCGGAAGTCCCAAAAATCGGCGCATCAATATCAAAGTGGCGGCGGACAAATTAAACGGCATTATCATAAAGCCGGGAGAAATTTTTTCCACTATCACGGCGGTGGGGCCGGTGGACGGCAAAAACGGCTATTTGCCGGAATTGGTCATCAAAGGCAATCGGACCGTTCCCGAGTACGGCGGGGGCTTGTGCCAAATCGGCACGACTTTTTTCCGCGTGGTTTTAAACGCGGGATTGCCGGTATTGGAACGGCGCAACCATTCATACCGCGTATCGTACTATGAGCCCCCGGTAGGAATGGACGCGACGATTTATGAGCCAAAGCCGGATTTTCGGTTTACCAATGATTATGCGACGCCCCTGCTTTTGCAAACGCGCATTGAAGGCGATAATCTGATTTTTGAATTTTACGGGACTAAAGACGATCGAACGGTGGAGAGCACGGAGCCGCGCATTTATAATTATGTAAAGCCGGGGCCGAAAAAAATAATTGAAACCGAGGATTTGAAACCGGGGGAAACCA
Source organism: Patescibacteria group bacterium (assembly GCA_004298615.1). Lineage (GTDB taxonomy): Bacteria > Patescibacteriota > Patescibacteriia > SCPX01 > SCPX01 > SCPX01. The sequence continues at coordinate 8,726 of SCPX01000058.1, forward strand.
AATGCATTGAAAAAGCGCATACCGGAGCGGACGCGGAATTCACTTACACGGTCAAATACGCGAGCGGAGAAACAAAAAAAGAAACATTCACGAGCCACTACAAGCCCTGGCAAGAGGTCTGTCTGGTAGGCAAAGCTCCGGCCAAAGAAGCGGAATAAATTGGTACTCTGAGTGATTTAACTTAAATATTTTATTTGTGTTAAGTAGAATAGTTTATGCCAATTTTCAATGATATAAACTTAGATAATTGGAAAGAATCAGAAATTTGGACTGACAGCCTTTGGATTATCGCCGAAAGAGACAAAATTGGAAAGCATGACGGTTTTTACCATGGCAATTTTGTTCCGCAAATCCCTCATCAACTAATTTTGCGATACACAAAAAAGAATGATATTATTTTTGATCCTTTTGTCGGAAGCGGAACAACCGCTTATGAAGCCGAAAGTTTGGGCAGGCACTTTAATTGGTATTGATATTCAGCCGAAGCTCATCAGTCACATTAAAAGTAAAGTGGATAATAAAAGTTATTTTGCAGAACTATTGGCTGGCGACAGCGTAAAAGCTGAAACTTTTAATAAAGTAAATGAAGTTTTAAAAAATCGCAAAAAGAGAAATGTTCAACTGGCGATTTTACACCCGCCTTATGCGGACATAATTAAATTTAGCGACCAGAAAGATGATCTGTCAAATACCAAGTCGCTTAGGGAGTTTTTAGAAAAATTTTCAGCGGCCTTGAAAAACACGATCGAAATTTTAGAAAAAGGCAGATATTTAGCGATTGTTATCGGCGACAAGTATACGGCTGGCAGATGGATACCTTTGGGATTTTATTGTTTGAATGAAGCGCAAAAATTAGGGTTGACGCTGAAAAGTATTATAATTAAGAATATGGCGGGTAACCGCGCCAAACAAAATAAAGAAAGCGTTTGGCGATACAGAGCACTTTCAAGCGATTATTATATTTTCAAACAATTGCAATATGCGTAATAATAACGATACAACTTATTCTGAGGCAATAGAAAAAATAATGTTAAACAATGGATATTTTGCTCCATTGAAACTTTTGTATAAGGAAATTTGGAATTATAAAGACAAATCAAAAATAATTGGAAAAACTCCTGATTATACAATTCAAGAAAGAGTCCAGCGAGATAAGCGATTTACAAGAATTGGATTGGGTGTCTATGCCTTGACTGATTATTTGGATAAGTTTCCTAAAATAGCTGAACCAAAAAATGAGGCGGAGAAAACAAATAGAAAGCACGCAGAGGTGCAGGGTATGCTTTTAGAAATTGGAAATTTCAAGCCCGAAGTCGAAGATACATATACAAACGATAAAAAATGGGCATTTCAAAATAAAACACTCGGTAGCTTGGCAACACTAAATATGGTGCCAGCTTTCACTTATGAAAAAATTGTAAAAGAAAGTGCAAGTTTTGCTGATGTTATTTGGTTTAATAACAGGGGTTTTCCGTATAAAATATTTGAAGTGGAGCACTCAACGGATTTTCGCGATGCTTTTATTAAATTTATGGAGTTGCAAGATTTTGTTACTGAATTTTATTGTGTATCGTCAGAAGATAGAAAAATAAAATTTGAAAGAGAAAAAAATAAAACTGCTTTTAAGCCAATTGACAGCAGGTTAAAGTTTTTAACTTATGAGCAAGTTGAAAATGATTATCAAAATATTTTAAAGAAAACTTATATTTAGTCTTAAAAAATATGTTAAAAATAAATATTCATATTGGTGATGAAATAAGAAAAGCCATAAAAGATATTTATGGAAAAGATGATTATGACACAGTTGATTGTGTGGTTAATGACATCATCGACAGATATTTGAATGCTGAATATTTTGATCAGAAATTGGGTTTAGAAGAAAATAATGATTGTGAAATATGTAAGTTTTGTGGAGAAAAATCTAAGCATAGTAGAATGATAGATGTTGACGGAAGAAATTTAGAAGAATACAATGTGTGTGAAAATTGTGGTTCAGGTTATCCTGTCTTAGAATAATTTTGCAAAATTATCATATACTTGAAACTATAGCGAAATACGATAATCCTGAAATTCACGGAAAAACCGGCTTGCGAGAATATCAAAATCAAAAATCGCTTTATTGTTCAAGAGCGCAAGCAAAAAAAGCGTTTAAAGATTTAATTTTGAAGGCACAAGCAAAATATATATTTTTAAGCTATAACAATGAGGGCTTGATGACTTTGAACGATATTAAGGAAACAATGAGCCTGCGGGGCAAGTATGGGCATTTTACGAAAGAATATAATCGTTTCAAAGCTGATAAGTCGGAAAATAGAAACTACACAGCAAGCAAAACAACCGAGTATTTGCATTATGTTATTTGCGCGAGTTAAAGGATATAATTTGACCAATGCGTAAAAAAGCATATAATTACCCTATAATTAACGATTAATTTTTTATTGATTATGGCTATTTTTAGACAAGAAGAGTCAATTCAAACGAGTGAAACCAAGCCGACCACGGTCATCGGCCGCGGCATTTCGGCCCAAGGCGATATTGAAGGTGCGGGCGATATCGTGGTTGAGGGAAAAATCAAAGGAAAAATCACCACTTCGGGGACGGTGCGGATCGGGCGGGAAGCGGAAATTCACGCGGATATCCACGCCTCTAGCGTGCATATTGCCGGCGCCATTCACGGCAATGTCAGCTCCAAAGAAATTGTGGAGCTTTCCGAAACCGGCAAGCTCTGGGGTAATATAAAATCAAAAGCCGTCAATATCGCAAGCGGCGCCGTCTTCAACGGAACATGCCAAATGGGCGAAGAAAGCAAAGAGGCGGTAAAAAAATAAGCGCTTACTCTTGAAATATTTTTCTTTATAAAGCTATTTTTTGTGAAATTTGAATGCAAATTTCACAAATTTCTTTAATTTTGAATTTTTAGTTTTGAACTTTAAATTTACTTGTTATGTCTTCTCATCTTTATTTCATTGATTCCGGAATTACGCGAGCGCCGAAGACCGAAGAAAAGCTGGTGGAGCTTGAAAAAAGCATTGTTGAATTGGGCATTGCCGGATCGATAATCAGATTATCGCCGTTAAAGACCATTCAGGACACATTAAGCTCGCGCAATTTCCAAAACATCCAGACAATCGTCGGAGTGGGGGGCGACGAGCTTTTTTTCAATCTGCTAGATTGCGTCTGCGATAAACCGCTGGTTTTGGGAATGATCGCCGTCATGCCGTCTCCGATTTTAAAATATCTGGGCGTTCCGGAAGGGCTGGACGGCAGCAAAATAATCGCCCATCGGATAACCAAATCCATAGATTGCGGCCGAATCAACCAAAAGTATTTTTTCTCGTCCGTTATCATTCCTTCCGCGTATGAAGCGAATTTGGACGGCCGATTCAATCTGTCCATTGACGCTTCCGAAGCGGCGGCCAATGATATGTTTATGCGTGCCGTCAACATTGATTTTAATGAACCGGTGCCCCATCAAGCCGAGCGGCTGAAATTGGAAGTGGTGAAAAAAACAAAAAAAATGTTTCGCAATGATGCGAGCGAAACGCAAAGCTCTTTTGTTTTTTCCAAATTGAAAATTTCCGGTTCGAGCGAAGAGCCGGTGACGGCCGACGGGCAAAAAACATTCAAGCCGCCGCTGGAGATCGCGGCGGCTCCCAAATCTTTAAAAATGATCGTGGGTAAAAACCGCCACCCGATGTTCGGATAATTACGATTATGAAGAAGCCGGGTACGGTAAAAAAAATCAAATCCCTATCGCCGGCTGAAACTCTTGATTTCGGCCGGACTTGCGCAAGGCTTGTGAAAAACACCACCGTCTTCGCTTTATGGGGTGAGTTGGGAGCGGGAAAAACCACTTTTGTAAAAGGAGCAATAAAAGAATTGGGCGTAAAAAAAGAAGCGGTCAGTCCCACATTCGCGCTGCTCAAACAATACAGCCTTTCCGGAAATTGGAAAGGCTGGACTTTGCATCATTTTGATTTGTACCGCTTAAAAAGCGCGCAAGATTTTTTAAATGAGGGCTTTGGCGAAATATTCAAGGAGCCGAAATCAATAATCTTGATAGAATGGCCCGAACGAATCAGCGATATTCTGCCCAAAAAAAGAATCGATATTTCATTTTCCCACGGCGATTTTTCAAAAATCAGGATCATTGGAATCAAGGGATTGTAATTTGAATTTAAGCAGGTTGTCCGGCGGGGGCGGATATTTTTTCTTTAACCGCGTTGTCCTCCACTGTCATTTGTTCTTGGGAAATCGCAATGACTTGCGCCGGTTTGATTATCAAATTGCCGCTGAAAAGTCCGGATAAAAATCGTCCCGGCTTGACATAATAAGCCGAGATTTTTTGGTTTTCCGCGTCTATTTCAAAATCCGTGATCCGCCCCACTTCTTCTCCGCTTTCGGTCAGAACCTTCAGATTGATTAAATTTTGCGAGAGCAGGACGGCCATAACGAGCGTTATGATTGCGCGGCTATCCCGCCTTGGCGGGATTCATTGGCGTGCCGCTTGAAAACAATGTATTGCTGGATGATTGAAAAAATCGTGGAAACAGTCCAATAAACCATAAGTCCGGAAGGCAAGCTCCAGCCGATCACTATTGTCATCACGGGCGCTATGTACATCATTTGCTTGTTCATGGTGGCGGCGAAAGCTTCGTCTTTGCCCTCGTCTTTGCCGTCTGATTTCGGATGCGGCACTTTGGAATGCATCAGCATTCTGGTTTGCCAAAATTGCAGCGCGGCCGCCGCAATGGCCAAAATAGGGCTGGCGTGAGCGATGTCTAAGAATCCGAAAGAAATGTAATTGATCGCTTCCGGCCGGCCGACAAAAGAATAAAGATCGGCAAAAGCCGTATCGGTGATTCCGGTTTTGAAAACGCTGAACAAAGCGATGAGAAAAGGCAATTGGATCAAGAGCGGCAAACAGGAAGAAAAAGGATTGACTTTGTGTTCTTTGTATAATTTGAGCAGTTCTTTGGCCTGCTGTTCTTTGTTGTTGGCAAACTCTTTTTGGACTTGTTTGATTTTAGGCTGAATGTCTTGCAGGGCTTTTTGCGATCGGATGGAAAGGCTGTTCAGCGGATATAATGCAAAACGGATTAGAATTGTTAATAATATTATGGCGATTCCCAAATCATGCCCCGGGATAAAATCATAAATCAAAATCAAGCCGTTGTACAATGGTTGGTAAAATATCGCTTTTAGTATTTCCATATTTTAATTTAAGGTATTTTATCAATCGCCGGTTCGATTAAGGGATTGCATCGCCCCACTCTTTTGATCGCCAGCCAGCCGCCTTTGATTGTTCCGTGTTTTTCTACGGCTTGAAGCGCGTATTCGGAGCAGGTCGGATGAAATCGGCAAAAGCCGTGCGGAAAATAATGTTTGATGAATCCGTGATCCGGAGAAAGAGTTTTTTGATAGAAACGGATAATAAATAATACCGGGTATTTCATAAGGCTATCGGCGGATTGTTTTCTGTCCGGAAAAGAAATTTTCCAGAGTCTTGTACAAGTCGTGGTAGGTGGCGCCCAAAATCGGTTTTTTCGCGTTTATTACAAAATCCAATCCCGGCGGCGTTTTGTTTTCTTTGGTTAAAATTCTGATCGCTTCGCGCAAAAGCCGTTTGGCTCTGTTTTTTTTCACCGCGGACTTGCTGATTTTATTGGAAACGATTATTCCGAATCGCGAGGGAAAATTTTGTCCCGCCAAAGGCCGCCATTGAATCGCCATTTCAGGCAAATTATATCGAAGCCGGCTTTGATAGACTCGCTGAAAATCTTTTTTCTTTTTCAAGCGATTGATTTTTTTAAGCATACGGAATCAGACCGTCAGCTTTTTGCGCCCCTTTTTCATTCTTCTTTTGATTACATTGCGGCCGGTGGGGGTGCTCATGCGCTTTCTGAATCCGTGCACGCGCGCTCTCCGCCTTTTTTTCGGCTGATATGTTCTCTTGCTCATAATGCTATTTTCAATATTCGGCTAATAATAAATCAATATTGATTGTATCTTTTTTTGATTATTTAGTCAATATCGGCGGATTTCTTCGTTCTCCACGCTTGAATTTTTTTATGATCGCCGGTCAGGAGAATTTTCGGCGCTCTATAACTTTTTCCTTTGTATTTCAAAATTTCCGGACGGGTATAGTGGGGATACTCCTTGAATCTTGAATCCTGAATCTTGAATCCTGATTTTTTTTTGATATTTGAAAATGATTCTTCCCGGGTTGATTCCGTGTTGCCTAAAACGCCGGGGAGAAGGCGGACGACGGCGGAAGTGACGGCCAGAGCGCCGATGTCGCCGTCCGTCATTACATAAGGACCGATGGAAATTTCTTCGGCTTTTAAAATTTTTTTCACCCGTTCGTCAATGCCTTCGTACCGGCCGCTGATTAAAATCAAATGCTTATGCTTGCGCGACAAGTCCTGCGCGATTTTTTGGGTAAACTGTTTTCCTTTAGCCGAAAGAATTATGATTTTCGGTTTGGGAGATTTTGCCATTTTCTTAATACAATCTACCGCGCGCAAAAAAGGCAAGGCTATCATTACCATTCCGGCTCCGCCGCCGTACGGACGATCGTCTATTTTATGATGTCTTTCTAAGCTGAAATCTCTGATATTATGAGCCGTTATTTTTGCTAATTTCTTTTCGCGCGCGCGTTTAATAATACTCTCTTCAGTATAAGAGTTGATAATTTTTGGAAAAAGAGTCAAAATGTCAATTCGCATAGCGAGATTTAAAAGCCCCCGACCGCGGTCGGGGGCTTTTGTTTTCGGTTTTAGAACGAGAACTATATTTTCATGTTCTCAACATCGTCCGTGGATTCAGCCACAGGCCGGCGGGGTCCGCGATTGGATCCTTCCGGTTCGTAGATCTTCAGGTTGACGCGGGCATTGTTGCGAGCGCCGACCAAGCGAAGGAGCGTTCGGAGCGCATGGGCGGTCTGCCCGGAGCGGCCAATCACATAGCCCATATCCTGGGGGTTGACTTTGAGAGTCAATAAGACTCCCATTTCATCAACTGATCGTTCCACCTTCACTTCTTCGGGGTGATCCACGATTGACTTGACTACATATTCCACGAAATCTCTATCAGCGCCTGTTGTTGACATATCAATCAATTCATTTGAATACTTCAGTTTCAATAATCTCCCAAATCTCTTTTTTTGTATTGCGACCTTTCTTGCTTTGCAAAAAAAGAGTGGAATTCAAAATAATCAGTACTGACGATAAGTATAGATATTATACGCCGGATTTTAAAATTATCAAGAGCCTTGATATTACGCGGTTGCGGCCGGTTTTGGCGCTTCTTTGGCTTCCGCTTTTTTCGCTTTTACCAATCGCCGCTTTTCGCCTTTTATCAATCCTTCGTTTATAAACAGGTTATTTAGCGTGTCGGAAACCTCGGCGCCTTTTTGAATCCAATATTCCAAGCGGTCTTTTTTAACCACCAATTTCCCCGGATTGACCAAAGGATCATAATGGCCGATATTTTCAATATAAGTCCCCCAAGGATCTTTTTTCTTTTCTTGCACTAAAATCCGGTAAGACGGCTGTTTTTTCTTTCCCACGCGTGATAGGCGGATAGTTAACATAAAATAATATTAATAAATATTTATACAAAACTTCAAATAATCACTTTAAAGATAATAATAAATATATCAATAATTGTCAAGAGGACAAGCCGGGGTTGACGGTTGGGCTCTTTCTTTGTAAGATAACGGTGTTTAAGGTTCTTTTAACAATTAACGAAGGGAGAAAAGATGAAATTACGAGAATTCCAGCAACGAGACCTTGAAAAGGTGAAAGAAATTTTTTTCGGAATTACATCGCTGAGGAACTGCAAATGGAGCGCCTTTCGTTGCGAAGAAAGGCACGATGAACATCATTATGAATCCCATACGGGCTATGAAGCAGATGGAGAAATTCAGAATATTGAACTTAAGGTATGTTTCTTTCCGGAGTGGTGTCCAGATTCTGCATGGATCAATGTTTACATCAGTGCGTGTGGCGAGGAAGAATTTAAACTTATTCAGAAAGAATTTAGGCAAAAAATTGACGAAATACCTTCGTTAGGATTGGTTCATGATCTAGTGCTTGAGTGGGAAAAATTTTATTCAGAAAGTACTTTTCAAAAATTTACCAGATTTTTTAAAACACTTTCTTGTTAGGCATATGACCGATCCAAGTTATTCTTTGCCCAACCGTTGCAATCTTGACGGTTGGGCTCTTTTTTTGTAAGATAACGACGCTTAAGGTTCTTTTAATAATTAACCAATTGAAAGGAGGTGTATTATGGATGAGCGTCGTGATGATCGCCGAGTTGGCGAGGAAACACTTCAGTTGCAGGGGAAGCAGTATATTTTATATCTGCAAGGCGGCAAATGGTGCGGTCCGCGTTGGGTTGGTTCAGAATATTATACGGCCACGCCCGACCATTACTGGTATGAAGGCATAGGAAAAATAACCAAACTAGATGCCAATCAATATGCTGTTTTTGCCTTTAAGACATGGGAGGATAGGTCATATGGCCGTGTGCGTTCACTAAAGGACTTTATTCTTATTTCTGACTATTGGTATTATGGATATCAAAAAGTATTATCTATCGTGCAAAACAGGCAGCCAGATCTTGTTGATTACTTATGTGAACAGGTTTTTAATAAATACGATTATGCGCAGGAAGCATTTCCGAATATTCATTTCAATCGACTGCCCCACAGCCAGCTTGTGCAAAATGGTTTGGTCTTTGATGAAGCCGGCCAAATTCACCTCCCTCTGTAGTTCTTCGCTGTATAATTTGTATTTGATTACCCAACCGTCGCGTCTTGACGGTTGGGCTCTTTTTTTGTAAGATAACGGCGTTTAAGGTTCTTTTAACAATACAACAAAAGGAGGTGTCATGCAAAAAATAAGACAATTGCGAGAAAATGATATTAAAGCCATTGTTTTAATGATGCTAGAATGGCCCAGTTCTTACCCAAGAGGATACGTGCTCTCATACAAACGAGGCGGAATTAGGTGGCTTTTGCATTATATAGTCAAAGAAGATAATTCCTTAGAAGGACAAAGTTGGGTGTTAGAAATCAATAAAGGAGTGATCGGTCACATCGCTTATCTAAAAGATGTCCGCTGTTTTGAAGGAGGTGTATATGAACTTCGCGGTATTGTTGTACATGAAGATTTTCAGAAAAAAAACTACGGCACCAAACTTATTCGGCATGCCTTAAAAGAATTGCGCAAAATCAAAGCTCGTCTTGTTTGGCTTCAAACCGGAGAAGCCGCGACACAATACTACCGAAAGTTAGGTTTTGAATTAATTGCGGAATACAAACATTACTGGGGAGAAAACAAGCATCGTTATGTGATGGGAAAATATTTTTAAGAAAGGAGTCACTGCCATGGTACTGATACAGATCAAAGAAATCCCAAAAGGACCAGCTCCGGAATGGGTGAGAAAAAAATGGGTAGGAATGCTTTTGTTTTCTGAACGGATGCCAGAAAACGCGAAAGAGCACGATTTTATTAACGGAGAGCCAATTGGGAACAGAAACGGTTTTATGGTTGAGAAAGAATATGCAATTAACTGTCTCGAAACATTTTCTTATGAGGCCGCGGATTGGTTTAGAAAAAACGCGCCGTCTGATATGCGATATCTTTCTTTTGCTCCTGATGAAGTTGAGGTCATGGGCCCAGACGTAGACAAGGAAACACTAAAGAAACAGTATATATCGCTTATGGAAGAGTTAAAAAGTAACTCAAAAGATACAGAAAATAAAAAGCAATCTCCTTAACCTCTCTTTCATAAATATGTTTCTTTCCGGCTGTCGCCATTTGGCAGCCGGATTTTTATTTCAAACTGGAACACAAGAAAGCATTTTTTGGATAAGTTAGCGGAGAAGCAAAGATCTCGAGTAGGTTGACAGTTGGGCTCTTTTTTTGTAAGATAACGGCGTTTAAGGTTCTTTTAACAATTAACGAAAGGAGAAAGACGATGAAATGGCCAGAGTATATTATGCTGGTTCGGCACGATGTTTCGGCGTATAATGCCTTGAAAAAACTCAAAGACGAAGATCCGCTGTATCAACAATTTAAGAAAGAGTATGAAAATGATTACCGCAGTGAAAAAACGCAAAAGCTTGCCGAAGAGGTGCATCAAAAATATGATCTTGGGTCCGGCGATCACGACACTCCTCTCCTGCCAGAATCAAGTCGCGCCCGGTCTCTTGGCAGAAGAATGCGCGCAGACAACTTCCCGATTCCCGATGTTATATTTGTATCCCCTTACGCGCGAACTCTTAATACTCTTGATCAGCTGATGAATGGTTGGTCGGAACTAAAAAGCGCCAAAGTCGTTGAAGAGGAAAGGATTCGCGAGCAGGATCACGGCCTGGCAACGCTGTATTATGACTGGAGAGCGTTCCATGTTATGCATCCGGAACAAAAACTTCTTTATGATCGTTTGGGCTCATATTGGTACAAATATCCGCAGGGAGAAAATATCCCCGATGTCCGGGACCGGGTCCGCAGTTGGACAACCACGGTAATTAGGGATTTTTCCAAAAAGAAAGTTTTGGTAGTGACGCATCATTTGACGATTCTCTCAATGCGCGCGAATTTTGAACGCCTGGATGCTGCGGAATTTCAGCGGCTGGACACGCAAGAGAAACCAATCAATTGCGGCGTAACACTTTACAAAGGGTATTCCCATATGGGCAAAAGCGGAAAGCTAGTGTTGGAGTTTTACAACAAAAAGTATTATTGAGAAAGGAGAAAACGATGGAAGAACAGAAATGGTATAATTATAAAATTGATGTTTGTGTGGAAGTGATTGTCGGAGAAGATTTTGACAGCGAGTTTTTTAGTAAAGAATTTAAGGATATAAATGACGATCGAGCACTAGCCGAAGCCGGTGAGTTTATGTATGAAATTATGCGATCAAACTCTGATTATAGAGTAGTTCTTCTCACATTTATTCGGAAGGAAGGGGAAGAGAACCTGATTATTGGATCTCATTTACTAAGGTTAGTAATGCGTGTTCTGAATAAATACAACGAAGATCTATCCATGGCCGCGTCAAATACCGACGCGTGGAAGGCAAGGGCGCAACAATTAAAAAATGATTTGGTTAACGCACAACAAACCAAAGCTATAGCTTAAAACCAAAATAAGCACTCCTAACCGGCTGTCGCCATTTGGCAGCCGGATTTTTTTATTCCAATTAAACGTAATTTCAAGCAAGCATTTCCTTAATTACTCTACTATTTGACGATCGTCAAATAGTAGAGTAAATATGTTTGATAAAAAATAGAATTAAGCTATTATTTCTTCGCTTTTTTCAGTCATTTCAACCGTCGGCTTGAAAAAAAATAATTTTTGTGATATACTATAAGTAATTAAAAAACAATCCGCCTATGCATAAAACTACGGCGGGCGAATAAAACAAAAATAAAAACTATGGAAAAGAGATATTTTCTTATCCCTCATATTATTGTTATCGCTTCAAGCGTAGCGCTATTATCGGGGATTTTTTTATTTTGTAACGCGATTGTGGATTCTTTGGTTTTGCCAATATCAAAACCAATTGCTACCATTGCGCCGGAACTAAGGATAATTGATCCTATTCAGGAAAAAACCGCAGTTTTAGGGGAAGAAACAAGCTCATACGGCAACACTTCCACTTTTGTCGGAAGTATTTACAGCGGAGACGGCCAGCAAGCCCTGGAAGCGTATTTTGATTTTCCCGAAGACTTGGAAATTGATTCTTCCGGGAATTTTTATATTCCGGACACTTCCAATAATATAGTCCGTAAAATTGACGCCGCCGGCATTGTTTCAACCGTAGCCGGGACCGGCGCTATCGGCGACACTGACGGAGCGGCCGCTTTAGCGCAGTTTTTTTCTCCCAAAGGCGTGGCGCTTGACGCATCCGGCAATATTTACATATCAGACAGCGGCAATGACAAAATTAAAAAAATTTCCAATGGCGTTGTTTCTACCCTTGTTTCTTCCGGATTGAACAATCCGCGCGGGCTGGAAGTAATCGGAGCAACATTATATATAGCCGATTCGGAAAATAACGCGATTAAGAGCGTTTCCACGGATGGCGGAATCGTCACTTTAGTGAAAGGCGAGGGCTTAAGCGACCCGCGCGCCATTGTTTCTTCCAATGACGGAACCATTCTTTACATAGCGGACAACGGCAGTCATCGGATTTTGGCGCTTGATTTATTATCGGGTGCGCTTTCGGTCGTGGCCGGATCAGGAAATAATATTTACGCCGAAGGCACGGGCGGTGAGGCAAGCTTTGAAAATATTTGGGGCATCGCCCGCTCGGGCAATAATCTGTATGTTTCCGATCACAATTTGCAATTGATTGATCGCGTCCGCAAAATCAATCTTTTCACAAAAAATACGGAATTAATTTATCAGGACACGCGCCAGCAAGAAATGATTTTTCCGGCCGGTTTGGCGATTAAAGACGGGTATATATATGTAATGAACGCCGGAATGAGCACGATCCAAAAGTTCAATTTGAGTAATCCGGAAGATACTGCGCGGTTTGCCGGTAAAGACAGATTTGGCAACACAGTCGGCGCGAAAGAAGAAGCGGTATTGGGACGGCCCAATGACTTGGCTTTGTCGCCGGACCGCAAATGGCTGTATTTATCAATGAATAATATGGTGCGAAAAATCAATCGCGAAACAGGCGAAGTGATTCATGTGCTGGGCTCGGTGGTTGATAATTATCGCGGCGAGGGCACGGATGCGGAATTTGTGCGATTTTCCGGCGCCACCAATATTACTATAAACGCGGAAGGCACGAAATTGTATGTGATAGACCGGTGGAATAATCGCATCCGGGGCATTGATCTGGCCGCCAATCCTCCGAAAAGTTTTTTAATCACTGGCGCGGGACTCATCAATACCAACGGCACGCAGGACAACGGCTATCAGGAAGGCAAAAATTGCGGCGATGTACGGACGACAGGACTGGCCGGTTGCGCGTATTTTAAAAATCCTTTGAGCATCGCTCTTGATCCGGACGGCAATTTTCTTTATGTTTCAGATACGGGCAATAATCGCATTCGCAAAGTGCGGATTTCGGACGGCCAAACATATTTGGTGGCAGGATCAGGCGAAGCCGGATTTGAGGACGGAGCGATGGCGTCGGCTAAATTCAACAAACCGGCCGGCATAACCATAGACAGTTCTGGAAAAAATCTTTATGCGGCGGATACGAATAATCAGCGCATCAGAAAAATAGACTTGGTCAAAGGCGAGGTCTCCACTTTGATCGGTTCGGGGCAAAACGGCTACCGGGACGCCATCGGCACAGCCGCGCTAGTGTCTTATCCGGAGCATTTGGAAATGGGTACTGACGGAATTTTGTATTTTACCGAAGCCGGCTCGCATAAGATCAGACAGGTTGATCCGGCTTCCAAATTGACGAAATTGGTATCCGGATCGGGTGTTCGCGGTTTTAAAAACGGAATTCAAAGCGAAGCGCAATTCAATATGGTAAGGGGTTTGGCCGTGGATGTGGCCGGAAAAACATTATACGCGGCAGACGGAGTCAATGATATGATTAGGCAAATTGACATCACCGGCACGGCCGCCTACACTGATCCGGCGCCGGAGGCGCACGCGGTTTCGCCCCAGGAAATCAATCCGATTTGGGATAAGGGAACGGGTTTGCAAGTGGAAATAAAAGGCAAAAATTTCAAAAACGGAGCAAAGGTATATTTTGCCGATTTCTTGTCTCCCAAGGCGAGCGTTCAATCAAAAACTTCCTTGGCCGTCAAAGTGCCTCACGATAAAATGAAGCCCGGCTGGTACGATGTGACTGTTATAAATCTGGACGAACAGAAATCAACCTTGGAAAAAGGATTGGGCATTACTGATTTTATCACGCAAACGCCAAATAAAACTTACGAATATTCAAAAAAAGACAAGTCAACAATCAGCAAGGGCGCGGCAGTAGCGGCCGGCCAATCTTTTTTCGCGTTTGATAAAAAGGCCAAAGGCGGATTTGCGATTTCCTCCGGCGATGTGACTGGGGACGGTTTGGAAGAAATAATTGTCTCAACCGGAGACGATCAGACGCCGGAAATCAAAATTTTTGACAAGGATAAAAAACTGAAAACGAAAATTTCCCCGTTTGACAAAAAGATAAAATCGGGGGCGCGAATCGCGATTTGCGATCTGAATAACGACGGCGCAAAAGAAATAATCGCCGTGCCCGGATCCAAAGCCAAACCGGAAGTGAAAATTTTCAAAGGAGATGGAAAGCTTTTTCGCAAATCATTTCTTGTTTTTGACAAGAAATTCGCAGGCGGCCTGTATGTCGCTTGCGGCAATGTCAATGGCGATGCCTTGCCGGAAATCATCGTATCGGCCGGAGCAGGCGGCAGCAATCAAATCTGGGTTTATTCGGCAAGCGGTAAAATTGTAAGCAAGATAAACGCAACTGCGGCGGGATTCAAAGACGGATTGCGCGTGGCGGTCGGCAATGTGGACGGCGGAAAATATGATGAGATTATTGCCGGCACCGAGACCGGTGCGCCTAAAGTAACGGTATTCAAATTTCCCGCCGAAGGCGAGGCTCGCCAAGGGCGGCAAAGCAAGACGGCCAAGAAAATAAAGTCTTTTGATCCGATTTCCAAAGCGCTTTCCAAAGGAGTGAGCGTGGCGGCCGCGGACATAGACGGTAATGGCGTAAAAGAAATAATCGTGGGCGCGGGCAAGGGCAGCATCCCATTGGTGAAAATTTACAATAAAAAGGGGACGCTTATAAAAGAATTCTACGCTTATTCCGCGAAATTCAGAGGCGGCGTCAATGTCTCAGGAGGCGATGTGGACGCGGACGGCCTGGACGATATTACGGTTATTCCCCAGAGCACGGGCACCCCGCAAGCGCGGGTAATCAGAGGAATTACTTTGAAATAGGTTTATTTTTCTATTTATAGTGTAAAAATATGTCAAAAATACAATTTATTTTTTTGTTTGGAATTTTATCGCTGTTTTTCGGCCTACCTTTGGTTTCGCGCGGGATTGAGGTTTCATCTCCGCCATCTATTCCGGCGCTGTCCGGAAGCATTTCATTTGAAAATAGTCCAAATGACGATGTCAACGATATCGCGGCTTCAAACAATTATTTATACGCGGCTTTGCGCCGATACGATGATAATTCAAAAAAATTCATCGGCGCGCTGAAAATATTTGACGCCTCGGATCATGCAACGCCCCTGGAAATCGCTTCGCATAATGTTGACGCCAATCTTAACGCGCTTTTTGTTGAGGGTAATTATCTGTACGCCGTAAGTTATTCCGAAGCGAACACTAAATCAATTTTTTATATTTTTGACATTTCGTCGCCGGCGGTACCAGTGATTTTGGCAAACCTGGGATTGCCGGCAATTTTTTCCGGCGCCAACGACATTAAAGTCTCCGGCAATTACGCTTATTTCGCAAGCGATGACGGAGGATTCGGAGTAATAGATATTTCCGATCCGCTTGCCCCAACTCTGAAAGGAACATATTATCCCGTAGGCAATTTTTACAGCATCGCGGTCTCCGGCACTAAAGTTTTTCTTTTGGGAAATAAGGACATTTATGTTTTGGATGTCTCAAACGCCGCAGCGCCTGAAGTATTGGACAGCTATTATCTCGGTCAAGACAATGACCGGCGAGAAATTTATCTGAACGGAGATTATCTGTATGTTCCGTACAATGACTATATTCGCATATTTGATGTTTCCAATGCCACTTCAATTCTTGAGCTGAATTATTATGTTCCGCCCGATAAATTAGGAGTGGGAGATATCGCCGATTTCGGCAATTATCTTTATATGACCGGTAAATGGGGGAGCGAATTGGTTGTTTTTGACATTTCCGATCAGACTTCGCCCGTCAAATTGGGTATTTATAATTCCTTTTCCAGCGCTCCGCACATTTTTATTTTCAACGGCTACGCTTATGTTTTCGGTCCAAAGAGCATTAATATAATCAAAGTAAGCAACGGCGTAAAAAATGTTTCCGATGATCAAACTGATAATAATGCCGCCGCAACTCCTTGGCTCCTTCCCGACTCCACTCCCGACATGATACTTGCCGGACGGATGAAAGGAAAAATTCTTCTTCAGACGGAAAGCAAGGGCGAGGCCTGGTATATTCATCCTAAGGAACTTAAAAGATATTATCTTGGCCGGCCCAAAGATGCCTTTTCCGTAATGCGCTCCAAGGGTAATGGAATATCCAATGCCAATTTGGCCAAGATTCCGTCCAATACCGACTCCTTTGAAGGAGATCTGAATCTTCGCCAAAAAATGTCCGGAAAGATCCTGCTGCAAGTGGAGCAAAACGGCGAAGCCTGGTATGTTAATCCCAAAAATTTAAAACGCTACTTTCTTGGCCGTCCGGCGGACGCTTTCAAGGTAATGCAAAATCTGGGATCCGGCATTTCCAACGATAATCTGGCCAAGATTCCATCCGCCAGCAGCAATTTTGCCACGACCAACGGCGTCACCTATATGAAAAAAACGGTAAAGACCAGTCGCGGCGATTTCTCAATTGATTTGCTCATTGCCGATTTGTCCAATCCAAAAGTTAAAATCTTGACCGATACGGCCGAGAATTACGACTGCAAAGACAATTGCCGGACAAAACCCCTGAAAGATTATGTGATCGCCAATCAGGCCATTGCCGGAATGAACGGCACATATTTTTGCCCCAAGGATTATCCGCATTGCGCCGGAGAGGACGGCTCGTATTTTTGGATGCTTTACAATTCCCGAACCAAGAATCTGATAAATCTTTACAAAAATCAATTCAATAACGGTCCTCTGATTGTTTTTAACAATGAAAACAATTGGGTTTTTTACCGCCATACCAAGGATTTTACCGGCATTGCCCCTTTTGAATTCCAGTACGACACCAAAATTCAAGCCGCCATTTCCAGCGGGCCGCTTTTGGTTTACAAGTCCCAAAAAGTCTTGGACGAAGCAACTTTGGACACCAAGCAGCGCATGGTAAAATCATTTCGCGGCAGCATCGGCCTGAAAGGAACAAAGATGTATATGGTTTTGGCGCGCGGAGCGACCGTGGGCGATCTGGCGGTGATTATGAAAGCGATGAATATGGAATACGCCATCAATTCGGACGGCGGCGGATCATCAGCTATGTACTACAACGGCCAATACAAAGTCGGCCCGGGACGAAATATTCCGAACGCCATCGTGGTGGCGGAACGATAATTTTTAATTTTGCCGAAAGGTTGAGTAATAGAAACTTTATAAAGTTTGCTCTATTTTGACAAACTTTATAAAGTTTGATAAGATGGCCGTGTAAGTAAAAATTTATGAATACACGGCAAAGGCTGGAAATAATTCAAAAAAGACTGGGACTTACCCAAACCAAGCTGGCCGAACGATTTGGCGTGTCTTTCGTCGCTTTTAATAATTGGTGGACAGGCAAGGCCACCCCTCGGCCTAAGATGCAGGCGGCCATTGAGGAATTATTTTTGGAAGTGACCGGTCAAAAAATTATCCCCGGCGAGCAGCTTAACGCTAAAAAGCAGGTTTTGCGCCAAAAATCATCGGAACATAAAAATGTTATCGCGGAGATTTTAAATAACCCCGATATCAGAGACAGATTTATTTTGAAGCTTACTTATAACAGTAACAGCATTGAGGGTAATACTCTGACCGAGCCGGATACTGCCGCAGTCATTTTTGATAATGTCGCTTTACCGAACAAAAGCTTGACCGAACAACTGGAAGCAAAAAACCACCAGGTCGCTTTGAATTATCTGTTTAATCATATTTTAAAAAAGAAGATGATTGACGAATCGTTAGTATTGCGGCTCCACGGTATTTTAATGAACGGGATCCGTGCGGATGCCGGATTTTACCGTAATCATGCCGTTAGAATCGTCGGCGTCAGTTTGCCGATAGCCAATTATTTGAAAATTCCGGATTTAATTCCCGATATTATCGCCAAGGCGGAGGTGGCAACGAACGATATTATTGCCGCCTCCGCCAGCGTGCATAGCCGCTTTGAACAAATCCACCCCTTCTCGGATGGCAATGGCCGTATTGGCCGACTCTTAATGAACGCCATGCTGCTTAAAGCAAATTTAGCTCCGGCCATTATTCGTCAGCAACAAAAACAATTGTATTATGCTTATCTCTATAAAGCCCAGACAAAAAATGATCAAAGTCAGTTGGAAAATTTCCTATGCGATGCCGTGGCCGATGGATTTAGAATTTTGGAAAGAAAGGATATCGGGTAAAATCGTCTTATGCGGAATTTTGACAAAAGCGGATTTTTCTGGTATGCTTATAAACATAAAGTAAAATTGCAAAATAAAACCACCCAAATCATGCAGGAGGTATTTGATAATTGGCAAAACCGGTTATTGAATAAGGATATTTATCCCTATATTTTGATTTCTAAAAACGCGGCTTGAAATGGCCACGTTTTATTATTATTTGCAAATTAACCATTAGTCGTTAATTATTAATATATGCGTATTGCCACTTTGCGTTTGCGGCAAATCAGCCATCCGGTCGGATGGACTTTGGCCGCGGCGATCATCGTATTATTTTGTTCTTTTATTATTTCTATACAGGCCAATGCCGCCGCTTACAAGACTTTTGGCGGCGGTAATTCCGTCATTGGCAAACTCGTGAAGTCGGACGGAACGGCAGTCTCGGCCAATGCCCGTATCAATGTCAATCCTGACGGGCCTTGCAGTCCGGGAAATTGCGGAGGCGGGGCCGATGTCCAGTCAGACGGTTCTTTTACAGTTACCGAAGGAATCGGTAATGGTCAATATAGGGTGGAAGTCAATATCTGGGGAGATGAGCTTAACAATCAAGCGGCGCCCGATCCGATTAAAATAACGCTCTCGGGCGGACAGGTGGATATTGGCACGATTAAATTGGCGGCGCCTAATGTTTTAGGAACCGTGAAAGATCCGGCCGGAGGCGCTATTAGTATTGATTATGGCGCCCAGCAAAATGTTAATGTAGAAATTCGTTCAAAAGACTACACGATAAACAAATGGATCAACACGACCCAAGACGGATCTTTTAAAACTTATCTAGGTAAAGGCGAGTATGTCGCCATTGCGCATACGAATGGCATGTCATTTACCGATGGCGAGCTTGCAGTCGCGGTGACTGATCCGGCCGCGTCTCAAAATATAACCATTAATTTAACCAATCCGGCTATAATCGGTCAAGTGAAAAAACCGGATGGCAGCGCTCTTTCTTTGAGTAATGGCCAGTGGATCAATGTGAATCTGTACAATCAGGACCGCACGGTGCAAAAATACAGCGGTACTGATCCGGACGGCAATTTCAAATTGCCCGGCATACCCAATGGCGTTTATACGATTGAAGTCCAACCCCAAGGTTTGAATAAATATACATCAAAAAAAGAAACAATCACTTATTCCGGAACCCAGCTCTCAGTAGCCATCAATCTTTCAAGCCCGCAAGTTAAAGGCAAGATTTATAAAACAGAAGCCGATGCCCTGGCTTCCAATAATCAGGCGCTGGTGGGAAATGCCGGAGTCAATATCCACAATCAAGACTGGACCCAGCAATCCTGGACGCAATCCGATTCAGAAGGCAATTACGCGATCGGCGGTTTGCCGGACGGCCATTATACCATGGAAGTGAATGTGCCGTGGGGCACGACCGGTCTGATCTCCAACAGCTTTGAAATTGATTTGACCGCGGACGCGCAAACCAAAAATTTATATTTTTTAGTCGCCGCTAAAAAAATAATGGGAAAAGTTCTTAAAAAAGACGGAACGCCGGTAGCCAATGCCAATGTCAATGCCAATCGCGAAGGCGGCCAGGGATACGCCAATGCGCAAACAGGGAGCGATGGCGGTTATGCATTGGAAGTGGGCGGCGGAGCGTGGAATGTGAATGTATGGCCAAATAACGCCCCGGGTATGCCGGCGGCTGATTGGATTCCGGACGGGTGGGGGCAGAGAGTGGAATTCAGCAAGCCGGCCGTTGAAACGGAAACAGCCACTTTGAATTTTTCAGTGATTTCGGCCACGGCCACAGTTTCCGGAAAAATCCTAAAAACCGACGGAACGCCCATTACCAACGCCAATGTGGATGTGCGCAATGACAAGGGCCAGGGCAATAATTCCCAAGTGAAGCCTACCGGAGAATTTATAGTAAAAGTGGCGGCCGGATCTTACCGCGTCAATGTCTGGAGTCCGGATCAAGGCCTTACTTTTCCAGAAATGAACATTACGATCGCGGACGGCGAAACAAAAGATGTGGGAACGCTCACCGCTAAAACAAAAGAAGCGCGCATCACGGGACGGGTGGTTAAAAAAGGAACGACCGAGGGCATTCCCGGCGTGCGGGTAAATGCCAATTTGGATCGCGCTCCGGGCTGGTCCAATACTACAACGGATGCAACGGGAAATTTTGAATTGGCCGTGACTAAAGGAATGTGGCATATCAATATTGACCAGGGATCAAATACGAGCTATGTGTATTCGGGTCCGCCGATTGATGTGAGCGTGGAGACCGAGACAAGCCGGACCGCTTTAGGTAAAGACATTGAATTGATTTACGCCGATGTGGTGATCAAAGGAAAGATCGTTGACGAGGCCGGAAAGGTGATTCCCAATTTCTGCAGCTGGGCGTTTGCGCGGCCGGTCGCTTCCGGCAATATGGGCTGGGGGCCGGAATACGGCGGACCGGTCAATTGCCAGACCTCAAGCTTTGAAATCAGAGTGCCGTCCAAAGTAGCTTCGGCTTATGTGCTGGGCACGCACACTCCGCCCAATTCGGATTACAGCTCCGCTGAAACAGTCAGCATAGCGGTCTTAGCCGATCAAACTTATGAAAGAAATATCGTGCTTAAGAAAAACGATGCTTCAATTTCAGGAAAATTGGTTGATCAAAACGGCGCCGCCCTCACCTCCTGCAATTTCCGCGGCGATGTTTTTGTGAATACGGAAAATATGTGGCGCAATTCTCCGATTCAATCGGACTGCTCGTACAAAATTTCAGTCCTAGGAGGAACGGCATACCGGATCGGCTACTGGGTGGAAGAGTCTCAAGGAATTTTACAGCAGCCGCCGACCGACGATAAAATAGAAGTGCCGCTGGGAGGAAATATCACCAGAAATATCAGCGTGAAAAAGGCCGACGCGACTATCACCGGAAAAGTGCTGGATCCGAACGGCAATCCGACCGGCAATGCCTTTGTGTTCGCGTCCAATCATCCGGAATTTGAAAAAGAAGGTCCGCCCGAGAAAGAAGATTTTGAAAAAATGATTAATTCCGGAGCCAAAGTCAATTCGGACGGAACATTTTCCATCTCAATACTTTCCGGCCATATTTATGAAGTAGGCGTGCAGCTTCCGCCGGAAAGCGCCTATTTGCCGGCTGATTCCCAGCGCGTGGATTTGACCAAAACAAAAACCGCGAGCGTTACGATCAAGCTTAATAAGGCGCTGGGCAAAATGACTGGAAAAGTGACTATTGGGGGTACACCCGTTCAGTTCGCTTTCGTGCACTGCTGGAAAGAAGAAGGCGGATTTAATGGCGCTCCGGCCGAATGGGGAGGAAGCTATTCTTTGAATTACAGCGCCGGCACTTGGCACTGCGGAGCCGATACTTTCACCGGTACTGAATTTTTCCGATCCGAAGAATTGACAATTAATATCACGAATCAGACATCCATCAAGCAGAATTTTGAGCTTAAAAAATCAAACTTCAATGTTCCGCCGGCCGTGTCCAAGACCTTTGACGCCACCACCAGCCAAGTAATCACTTTGGATAACGGCACGATTATCAATATTCCCGGAGGGACTCTGGCCTCTTCCGGCAATGTGACTTTGCGCGCCACGCCGACCATTGATCTCATGCACACCAAATTGGAAAAACCGTTTGGCGTGGGCTATGAGCTGGAAGCGCAGGATGAAAACAGCAACACCATATCAAAGTTTAATTCCAATGTGACTATCACTTTTGCCTATACTGAAGAGCAATTGAAAGAGTTGGGATTAACCGAAGATTCATTGGTTTCCAAGTATTATGACGAGCAAACCGGCACTTGGAAAGATCCGAACGGCGTTACGCAAAATACGGAAAATAATACGATCACGATTTCCACCAATCACTTTACCAAATTCGCCGTGGTGGCGGCCGAAGGCGCCAATGCTTCAAAAGCCAAGACTATTGTGGCGGTGACGGCGGAAAACGGCGAGCCGGAAGTGTCAATCTGGGAAGCAAGTGGAAAAAAGATCAAATCATTTTTGGCTTTTGACCGCAGATTCCGGGGCCAAGTCAATGTCCGTTCCGGAGATTTGGACGGCAACGGCCAGGATGAAATAGTGGCCGTGCCGGGAAGCGTCGGCGGTCCGCATTTGAAAGTGTTCAGCAAGAACGGAAAATTATTGGCCCAGACATTCGTATACGACAAGAATTTCAACGGCGGAGTATTGCTGGAATTGGCCGATACGGACGGCAATGGAACCAAAGAGATTATCGTAGCGGCCAAAGACCGCGGCGAACCGGTAATCAAGATTTATCGATATTCAAATAAGAAATTGACTTTAGTCAGGAAATTTACGGCCTTTACTGCCAGTTTCCGCGGCGGTTTACGCTTGGCGACAGGCGATTTGAACGGCGATGGTAAGGATGAAATTATAATAACCAATCGGCGCGGTATTCCGCAGATGCAGGTTTTTAGCGGGAGCGGCAAAAAACTCAAAGATCAGAAAATGGGCGATCAAAAGACCTATGCCGGTCTTGAGCTTAAGGTAGCGGATGTCAATGGCGACGGTAAAGAAGATCTGGTAATTATCCCCCAACCGGGACAAGCGCCGGTAGTGCAAGTTTATAATTATAATGGCAAACGGCTGGCCAATATTACGGCGTTTGGCGCAGGTATTAGGAGCGGCTTGCAGGTGGCAGTGGGCAATGTGGACGGCGACAGCGCCAAAGAAATCATAATCGTGCCGCGCAAGGGCGCCGGTTCTCAAGTAAAGGTATTCTCCGCCAATGGCAAGAAACTGGAAAAAGCGTTTTTCGCCTACACCAAGGCTTTCCGCGGCGGCGTGAATCTGGCCGTATCTGATCTGGACGCGAACGGCACAGCCGAGATCATCACCGCGCCTGAAGGATCAGGCGGCCCCAATGTGAAAGTATTCAATGCTGCGGGCAAGACTGGGAAACTTAAAAAGAGTTTCAATAGCCACGCCAAAACTTTCCGCGGCGGCGTGAACCTCACGATCGGGATAAAATAAGAAAAGGAATTTAAGAAATCCGGCTTCCCGATTGGAAGCCGGATTTCAGTATAATCAATGAAAAAGGTTGATAGTTAATGGTTTTTTGTTATGATCGAACCCAAAGATAGTTTATCTTCCGATCAATCCTTCACTCCTCCTCCGCCTCCTTGGCGGCAGAATGCTTATAATCGGCCGACTATGCCTACGCCTCCAATGCCGCCAGTCGGCGGTAATTTTTCCGGAGGGAGTTTGCCGGGTGTTGGCGATTTGCTTTCACAAAGTTGGCAAATTTTTATTAGCAATGCCGGTACTTATATTGGCATAGCGATTTTGCCGATTGTTATACAGATAATCGGGATGGTAGTTTTGTTTTTTGTTGATTTGGGCGGACTGGTGGGAGGATTATTATTAGGAGGATTCCAGTCAATTGCTTCATCGTCAGCATCTTTCTCAAAAATAACTTCTATTTCAAGCCTCTTGTTGTTTATTGCCATTGGGCTTGTTATCGCGGTCGCCCACATTTTGTCCCAAGCCGCGCTTATTTATGCGGCCGTGCACAGGGAAAAAATAATCGGATTGGGAGAGGCGTTCGGTTTTGCGTCGGGAAAATTATTTTCTTTTTTGTGGGTCGCGATTCTTTCAATTATTATAATCGGCGGCGGATCATTTCTATTCATAATTCCCGGAATTATATTTGCCATTTGGTTTATTCTCGCTCCCTTTGTCTTAATGGGTGAGGACGCGCGGGGAATGGCCGCTTTATTAAAGAGTAAGGAATATATTCGCGGAAATGGTTTAGCCGTTTTTTGGCGGCTTTTTGCGTTCGGATTAATAGTCGGACTGGCGTTTTTTGCCGTTTATCTCGGCGTCTCCATAATAGGCGGAATTATCATAGCTGCGATTAAATCATCAATGATTAAATTGATAGCCGGCCTTATTTTTTTCTTCACTCCATTCATTATCCAACCGATCGTTGCGGCATTAAATGCGATATACGCCGCGCTGATTTACGAGCATCTAAGAGCCGCTCGTCCGGCTTCCGCCTACACTCCCTCGGTTGCACAAAAAGCGATTTTTCTCGGTATTGGTATTTTGGGCTTGGCTTTGCCTGTACTTGGCCTCGCCGGAGCAGTCGGCTCTTTATTTTCGTCATATGGAAAATTTAAAAACAGCAATCCGTCGCTTGATTTGAAAAATTTTCAAATTAACGCTAATTTTAATTCAGGTATCTATTTTGGCAATAACAAAAATTCAAATAATGCGAATTCCGCGAATGGACAATCTTTTAATAACAACGCTTCTAATAATAACGCTTCGGGAAATAAATTTCCCGACACCGACAAAGATGGTCTTCCGGATAATCTTGAAGCTTTTTATAAAACAAATCCGGATGCCGTCGATACTGACTTTGACGGGCTGACCGACAGCGCCGAGGTTAATTCGTGGAAAACGAATCCGATAAACCCTGATACGGATGGCGACGGATTCAGAGACGGCGATGAGGTAAAGAGCGGGTATGATCCCTTAGGCGGCGGGAAGGTGCAGTAATACAATATTAACGATATTAAAACCCCGCCCATTGGCGGGGGTGTTTTTCTTCTCCATAACCCCGCACTATTCTTGTGCAAGCGCGGGGCGGGCAGGAAGACTAATGATGCGCAAAACGGACCCAAGGGGATTTGAACCCCTGATCTTCTCCGTGACAGGGAGACGTGTTAACCGGGCTACACCATGGGTCCATTTGTTCTGACTAAAACATAATACCAAAAAAATATTTTTTTGGCAAGGACCCGGGGCTTTTTTTATTTGCGAAAATAATGTAAAATAAAGCAATGATTTAAGAATTTATGAGTATTTATAATCCCAAAGAAATTGAGCAAAAATGGCAAAAACGGTGGAAAGAAGATGGGCTGTACGAGGCTAAGGATTTTGCCAAGGATAAGAAAAAATTTTATCATCTGGTGATGTTTCCGTATCCGTCCGGAGATTTGCACATTGGCCATTGGTATAATTTCGTGGGAGCGGATGTAGCGGCAAGAAAAAAAATGCGAGATGGTTTCAATGTGATGAGTCCGATCGGCTTTGACGCTTTTGGATTGCCGGCCGAAAACGCGGCCATCAAGCGCGGCATTCATCCAAAGACCTGGACCTATTCCAATATGGAGACAATGCGCGGACAGTTGCGCACTACCGGTACCATGTTTGATTGGTCGCGCGAGGTGGTCACCTGCGATCCGGAATATTACAAATGGACCCAATGGATGTTTTTGAAAATGTATGAGCGGGGCCTGGCTTACCGCAAAAAAGCTCCGGCCAATTGGTGTCCCAAAGATCAGACCGTGCTGGCCAATGAGCAAGTAGTTGACGGAAAATGCGAGCGGTGCGGCACCGAGGTCGTGCAAAAAGAAATAAATCAATGGCTTTTTAAAATCACCGAATACGCCGACCGCCTGCTTTCTGATTTGGAAAAACTGGATTGGCCGGAACAGACAAAAACAATGCAGAAAAATTGGATCGGCCGATCCGAAGGCGCGATAATTAAGTTCAAAGTTAAAAGTGAAAAGTTAAAAGTTAAGGAAGAATTTATTGAAGTATTTACGACGCGGGCCGATACCTTGTTTGGCGCGACTTATTTGGTGCTGGCGCCGGAACACGCGATGATTTCGCATCTTAAATCTCGTATTTTAAATCTTAGCGATGTGAAAGAATATATTGAAAATGCGAAAAGGAAAACGGAATTGGAAAGATTGAGCGAGGATAAGGATAAGACGGGAGTGGAACTAAAAGGAGTAAAAGTTGTTAACCCGGCCAATGGCGAAGAAATTCCTGTTTGGATCTCCGATTATGTTTTAGGAAGCTACGGCACAGGTGCTATTATGGCCGTACCGGCGCACGATGAAAGGGACTATGACTTTGCAAAGCGATATGGCCTTCAGATCAAAGAGGTTATTATTCCGGCCAGTCATTACGCAGATCCACGCGGAACTGAAACGCAGATCCACGCGGAACTTTTAAGCGAAGCATTTATTGAGGATGGCATACTGACGGATTCAGAAAAATTTAACGGAGTGACATCTGAAAAAGCGCGGGAGGAAATTGTTAAATGGTTAGAGGTTAAAGGATTAGCTAAAAAGAAAGTGCAGTATAAGTTGCGCGATTGGCTGATTTCGCGGCAGAGATACTGGGGCGTACCGATTCCGATTATCCATTGCGAGCATTGCGGAATCGTGCCCGTGAAAGAATCTGATTTGCCCGTGGAATTGCCCGAAGTGGAAAATTATTTGCCAAAAGAAGGGCAGTCGCCTTTGGCCCGTTCGGAAGAATTTGTCAACGCAAAATGTCCGCAATGCGGCCAAAACGCCAAAAGAGAGACTGACACAATGGATACTTTCGTTTGTTCTTCGTGGTATTTTTTCCGATATGCGGATCCGAAAAATGAAAAAGAATTCGCGAATAAGAAAAATTTGGATTATTGGATGAAGCCCGCCGGAGTTGATTTGTATGTGGGCGGAGCCGAACACACGGTGCTTCATCTTTTGTATTCCAGATTTTTCACCAAAGTTTTGTATGACGCGGGCTTATCGCCGGTTGACGAGCCGTTTGGTAAAATGCGGCATCAGGGAATTATTTTGGGGCCGGACGGGCAAAAAATGTCAAAATCAAAAGGTAATGTGGTGGATCCGGATGAACTCGTGCGGGATTTTGGCGCGGACGCGGTGCGGATGTATTTGTTGTTTATGGGGCCGTATGAGCTGGGCGGGCCGTGGAATCCGCGCGGACTTGTCGGGATAAGAAGATTTTTGGATCGCGTCTGGAAAATTTCTACAAACTACAAACTACAAACTACAAACTCTAACTTGGAAATTTTGAGGAATAAGACAATTAAAAAAGTGACGGAAGATATTGAGGATTTGAAATTTCACACGGCCATTGCCAGTATGATGGAATATTTAAATGAGATGGAAAAACAAGAATCAATAAACAAGATTGACATTGAAACAATAATTCATTTGCTTTCGCCGTTCGCGCCGCATTTTGCCGAAGAAATTTGGCAGGAAATTTGGAAAAATAAACAAAGCGTTTTTAAAGAGCCGTGGCCGGTTTTTGATCCGAAAAAAATCCAAGAAGAAAATATTTCAATTGCGGTGCAATTCAACGGCAAAACCAGAGGCATGCTTAATGCCGCACGCGGCGTTTCGCAAAGCGAGATTGAGGATTTGATTTCCCGGGACGAAAAGTTGAAAAAGTATTTAATCGGGGGTCCTAAAAAAGTGATTTTTATAAAAGATAAATTGGTCAACTTTGTCATATGAAAAATATTGTCGTCATTGGCGGAGGAACCGGAACATATATTACTTTGACGGGATTAAAAGAATATCCGGTTAATTTGTCCGCGATTGTGGCTATGTCGGATTCTGGCGGATCAACCGGCATTTTGCGCGATGAACTTGGGGCGCTTCCGCCGGGCGATATCAGGCGCGCGCTGGTCGCCTTATCCCAATCGCCCCAGATTATGCGCGATCTTTTTAATTATCGGTTCCAGAATGGGGGCCTGGGCGGACACAGCTTTGGCAATTTGTTTTTAACCGCTTTGGAGAAAATCACCGGCGATTTTGAAAAAGCGGTGGAAGAGGCGGGCAAAGTTTTATCAATCCGGGGACAGGTAATTCCGGTGACCAAGGATTCCACGCATCTGCACGCTATATTGGAAGACGGCACGGAAATATCCGGCGAAACGAATATTGACATCCCGAAGCACAATGGCCACTTGCGAATTTCCAAAGTCAAGCTCAAACCGAAAGCGCGAGCGACAAAAGCGGCGATTGACGCCATTAAAAACGCCGATTTGATCGTGCTCTCGCCCGGCGATCTTTTTACCAGTCTGATTCCCAATCTCTTGGTCAGCGGCATTTCCGAAGCGATTAAAAAATCGCGAGCGCGTTTGGTTTATGCGTGCAATCTCACCACCAAGCACGGAGAAACCGATGGGTTTGACGCGGATGATTTTGTCAAAAACATAGAAAAATATCTTGGCGGACGCAAAATTGATTATGTGGTGGCGCATAATGATTTTCCTTCAAAAAAACTGCTGGCCAAATATCGCAAGGAGAAAAAAGAACCGGTGCTTGTACCGAAAAATAAAAAGAATCGTGCTTATAAATTGATTCGGACCGACATCGCATCGGCCAAACAATATTTTCGCCACGATTCTTACAAATTGGCGAGGATTTTGATAATGCTGACCGAGTTTGAAAATGTGCTTTCGTTTTTGGAAACGGAAAAAAGATGATATGGATATTGTCAAAATTAATCCCAATATTCCGGATAAAAAAGTTATTACTGGCGCGGTTAAAATAATTAAGCAAGGCGGCGTCGTGATGTATCCGACCGATACGGCATACGGATTGGCAGCCGATATTGAAAGCCGCGAAGGCATTGAAAAAATTTTTTACATAAAAGGACGGATGCAAAATAAAACCTTGTCTTTGATCGCCGGATCAACTGAAATGGCTAGCCGGTATGTTGAATGGACGCCGGTGGGAAAAAAATTGGCGCGAAAATTTTGGCCGGGACCGTTGACGCTTATTCTTGAATCGCGAATCATGAATCTTGAATCAAAAATTTGCCGCAAATATATTATCAGACAAGGCAAGATCGCTGTTCGCGTGCCAGATAATAAAATCGCCCGAGCGCTTTCCAAGAAACTCGGCCGGCCAATTACTTCAACCAGCGCCAATATTAGCAATCATGCGGAGTGTTATTCATCGGCTGAATTTTTAAATCAAGCGATCGGAAATAAGTGGTTGCCGGATTTGATTTTGGATGCCGGTAGGCTTAAGAAAAGAAAACTA
>SCPX01000059.1 GCA_004298615.1 Patescibacteria group bacterium
TCCAATCCGCTTATCAGTTTTTCCTTTTCCGGCGCTTCAAAAAGAGCCAGAAATTCTTCCGTTGCGTCAATCGTATCAAGAATTAAATTTATCATCTCCCGCCCTTTTTTTGTCCGAAGATACGGCGTTTTGTCTCCAAAAACTTGACTTCTAAGCTGGTATAATATAACTCCAAGAAACGGCGTTATGACAAATTCTTTGTCCATGCCGATACCCCGGATAACCTCATTTTTCTCTTCTTTTAACCTTTCCAAAAGGATTCTCGTAAACGATGGTGAAAACCCATTAATTACATCATTCAGTTCCAATTTTAATTCTTGTTTCAATTCTTCCATTTTACATCCTCCTATACTATCAGTTTAACCGCTCTATACACAATGGCGATAATCGCCAGGACTGCTACTATCACGAATATTCCGATCATCAATGCTTCCGGAACCTTGTTGAATACAATGGATTGTATCCTGGAATCAGGATTTTCCAGCAGATAATCATCAACCAATGAAACGAATGATCCGGCTGCAAAAAATAAAAACCCATAAAAGCCAAAGGCCAAAAATAGTATAACCCCGATTAGCAAAAAACGCTTCCAGGCCGGCGGAGTAAATACCCCAACGGCAAAACTTCCCATAATACCGGCTACATACACCCAAATCATACAATCACCTCCTTTGTTATTGGTTTATGAAACGAACTATAATTACAAATACTTTACTGTAAAAGTCTAATATTGTCAATTAGCACTTGACATAAGAGAGTGCTAAATGATATTATTTAGATGATTATTTTTTCTAAGCTATTTTCCTTATGTTGGATCCGAATAAACTAACTTATAAATCGCAAGAAGCTTTGATGAACGCGCAAAAAATCGCGCAGGAAATCGGCCAAAGCGCCGTGGATGTTTTGCATTTAACTAAAGCGCTTTTAGAGCAGTCCGATACTATTACCACTCCCCTTCTCCAGAAATTAGGAGCGCCGATTGATTTGATTAAAAATGAAATTGACGCGGTTCTTTCAAAACTTCCGAAAATTGAACAGCAGTCAAACAGTGGACAAATTTATCTCACGCCCCAAGTAAAAGAAATATTCAGCCGCGCGGAAAAAATCACGGACTCTCTTAAAGACCAATATATTTCCGTTGAACATTTATTAATGGCGTTGGCGGAAATAAAATCAGGAGTTAGAGAAATATTTTTTAAATACGGCATTACTGAAAATAAGATTAAAGATGTTTTAAAAGAATTGCGCAAAAATCCGATTGACTCTCCCGCTCCGGAGGCGGCTTACAAAGCTCTGGAAAAGTATTTCGTGAATCTAACCGAACAAGCCAGAAAAGGAAAGCTTGATCCGGTGATCGGCCGGCATGATGAAATCAGGCGAATGATGCAAGTGCTTTCGCGGCGGACAAAAAATAATCCGGTTTTGGTCGGCGACGCCGGAGTCGGCAAAACGGCTTTGGTGGAAGGACTGGCTCAGCGTATCATATCGGGCGATGTTCCGGAGACTTTAAAAAATCGAGAAGTTTATTCTCTGGATATGGGAATGCTTGTGGCCGGAGCGAAATTTCGCGGCGAATTTGAAGAACGGCTCAAAGCGGTATTAAAAGAAATCGAGCAAGCCGGGAATGTAATAATTTTTATGGATGAAATGCACACGCTCGTTGGCGCGGGAGCGACTAAAGGGTCTTTGGATGCGTCCAATATGCTCAAACCGATGTTGGCGAGAGGCCAATTGCACGCGGTTGGTGCGACCACAATTAATGAATACCGAAAATACATTGAAAAAGATCCGGCTCTGGAGCGCCGCTTTCAGCCGATTTTTGTTTCCGAACCTACTTTGGAAGATACTATCGCGATTTTGCGCGGGCTGAAAGAAAAATACGAATTGCACCACGGCGTGAAAATAACCGACGAGGCGATAATCGCCGCGACAGAGCTTTCTTCTCGCTATATTTCGGATCGTTTTTTACCGGACAAAGCGGTTGATTTGATTGATGAGGCCACTTCCGGCTTGAAAATCGAGCTGGAGAGCATGCCGGCGGAATTGGACAGATTAAAAAGAGATATTACTCGTTTGGAAATTGAAAAAACAGCGATTAAAAAAGATAAGACCGTTCCGAAAGAAAGAATGGATTTAATTGATAAATCGCTCGCCGAGCTTCAAACTAAGGCACAGGCGCTGGCACTTCAATGGCGCAATGAAAAAGGTTTGATTGAAAAGGCTAATGAATTGAAAGCCAAGCTTGAGAAATTGCGTTTTGAAGAAGAGCAGTCCGTGCGTAATGGCGATCTTGATAAAGCCGCGCAATTAAAATACGGCGAAATTCCGGCTACTGAAAAACTTTTTTCCGAACAAAACAAGAAATTGGAAAAGCTGCAGAAAACCTCCCGTCTTCTCAAACAAGAAGTGGCGGCTGAAGATATAGCGCAGGTTGTATCGCGTTGGACCGGAATTCCCATTTCTAAAATGCTGGAGAGCGAAATCGCTAAACTTGCGCATTTGGAATCCGAATTAGCCAAGCGCGTGATCGGGCAAAAAGAAGCGCTAGCCGCCGTCGCCAATGCCATCAGGCGTACGCGCGCAGGAATTGCCGAACAAAACAGGCCGATCGGAACATTTTTATTTTTAGGGCCGACTGGAGTCGGCAAAACAGAAACCGCCAAAACATTGGCCGAACAGCTTTTCAATGACGAAAAAGCCATCATTCGCGTAGATATGTCCGAATATATGGAAGCGCATTCTGTGGCGCGATTGATTGGTTCTCCTCCGGGATATGTGGGATACGAGGAAGGCGGGCAATTGACGGAAAATATTAGGCGGCATCCGTATAGCGTTGTTTTGCTTGATGAAATAGAAAAAGCCCATCCGCAGGTTTTGAATTTGTTTTTGCAATTATTTGACGAAGGCCGCCTTACTGACGGCAAAGGGCGAACCGTAAATTTTAAAAATACTATTCTGATAATGACCTCAAATATTGGATCGGATATTTTACAAAGCGTAGAATCCTGGGAAAAACGCAAGACGCAAGTGGCGGATCTTTTGCGTTCAACTCTTCGTCCGGAATTCATCAATCGCATTGACGATATCGTAGTGTTTCATCTGCTTTCTGAAAAAGAAATTGAAAAAATTGTTGATCTGCAAATCGGCAATCTGGCCATCCGACTTAAAGAAAAGCAAATTGCAATAAACATAACTGCCAAAGCAAAATTATTTTTGTCTAAAACCGGCTTTGATCCGCTGTACGGCGCAAGGCCTCTAAAACGGCTGATTCAATCGCAAATTCTTGACGAAATCGCCTTACAAATCATTGAAGGAAAAATCAAAGACGGATCAACGATAATGATAGACTCGGACGGAAAAAATGTAACTTTTCCATTGCCGGCGTAGCCTTTTTTTGCTATAATGGAAACCTATGAATTTAAAAGCAAAAATCGCCGCATTTTGTTTGTTTTTTTTATTATTTTCGCAATCCGCGTCGGCCGCTTTTGATTTTGGGAATATAATTTCGGATCGCGATATGCAGGACAGTCAGTCGATTTCAGTTGCCACGATTGACAGATTCTTAAATTCGCGAAATGGCATTTTAGGAAAATTGGTTTTCGATGCAGTAAACGGTGTCGGTACGATTTCTAAAAAGGTTTCAGAACTCATTCATGCGGCCGGACAAGCAAATAAAATCAATCCGAAAGTTTTGATCGTCACTTTGCAAAAGGAGCAAAGCTTGATTGAAGACCCTAGCCCGTCGCAGGGCCAGCTCGATTGGGCGATGGGATACGCGGTGTGCGATGATTGCTCAAAAAGCGATCCGGCCATCCAAAAATACAAGGGATTTGTCAATCAAATCAATTCTGCGGCGGCCCGGCTTCGTTATTATTTTGACAACCCAGGGCAATTTCGCCATCAGGCCGGCCAGACTCATACGATAGACGGCGTTTCTGTCGTTATGAAAAATAAAGCCACGGCCAATTTGTATAACTACACTCCACACATCCACGGCAATCAAAATTTTTCCAAGTTTTGGAATCAATGGTTTGTTAAAAATTATCCGGACGGTACGCTTCTTCAAGTTGACGGGCAGGCCGGTATTTGGCTGATTGAAAATGGTAAGCGCAGGCCGTTTTTGAACAAATCGGCGTTTTTATCGAATTATGATTCTGATAAAGTGATCAAGACGACGACCACTGATCTTGAAAAATACAGTATTGGCGCGCCTATTAAATATTCAAATTACTCGCTTATCAAAATGCCGAGCGGCGGGATTTATTTACTGATTGATAATGTCAAACATCCGATCGCCTCGCGCGATGTTTTTAGAAATCTTGGATTCAATCCGGAAGAGCTGATTGATGGAGACGAAGACGATGTAAAATGGTACCCGAAAGGCTCCCCCATCACTCTTGAAAAGGCTTATCCGCAAGGCGCGTTATTGAGAGATCCGGAAACCAAAGGCGTTTGGTATGTGGAAAACGGCATAAAAAGCCCGATTTGGTCAAAAGATATAATGATGTCGCGATTTTCCGGCCGGCCTGTTATGCAAAGCTCTATTGAAGAACTCGAGCTTTACGAAAAAGGAGCGCCGGTCAAATTTCGCGATGGAGAAATTATTGCCACAAAAGATCCGGAATCGCTCAATCGCAGCGTTTATGTTGTTTCAAACGGCCAAAAAAGGCCGATTGCCAACCGCGAGGCATTTAACGCGCTTGGCTATAAATGGAAAAACATAATCTGGACAACCGACAAAGTTCTGGATTTGCATGAAACCGGAGAAATGATTGACATCATCCAATAATTTTATGATTGCCCAAGTAATTCCTTTCATTCGCCTGCCGCGGACAATGGAGGCGTTTGATTATGTAATCCCAAAGAACTTGGAAGTCGGCTTGAGCGCCGGCTCTATTGTTTCTGTTCCGTTTAGAAAAAGGAATATTCTGGGATTTACCGCCGGGATTAAGAATACGAGCTATGTACCGGCGAATAAATTGCGCGCGATAAATAAAGTTATCGTTGAGAAATCTTTGACTGAAGAGCAAATTGATCTTTTTTATTGGATGGCGGAAAATTACGCTACCGCCCGATCAATAATCATTAAAATGTTTTTTCCCTTCACTTCCAAATCATTTTTTAATCGTTTGGCAAACGAAAATAATAAGATACGGGATGCAAGATACAAGATTCAAGCCGCAAAACATCCTTGGCTCAAAAATCAATCGCTTTTAATTCAATATGACGATCGGGAAACCGTTTTGAAAGAATACGAAAAAATAGCAGCTGAATTCGCTAAAAGCAAAAAACAGCTGCTTATTCTTTTCCCGCGATTGGCGCTTTTGCGCCGATTTTACGATGATTTGCCGGACAAAATCAAAAAATACGCTGAAATATATCAGTCAACCGGAATCAAACAAAGCGCTTTGCAAAACGCTTTTTGGCGGATAAAAAACAATGAAGCGAAAATAATTTTGGGGACCAGGCCCGCCCTTTTCGCTCCGTTTGCCAATCTCTCCGCCATAATCATTGATCATGAGGAATCGCCTGACCACCGGCAAGAAGAGCCTAATCCGCGCTATCATCCGATTGACGCGGCGGAATTTTTGCAAAAGCGAGATAAGAAAATAAAAATTTTATATATTTCCCCGCTTCCCTCAATTGAGAGATTTTCCGCTACTCTTAACAAAAAAATAAAATTTATAAGCGGCGATAATTTCAGTCAGCCCGAAGATCGGATAAAAATTCTTGATACTCGGCATCCCGAATCTTGGCGAACGACTTATCCATTTCACTTTGAGATGGAAGCCGCGATAAAAGACAAGCTGGAAAATGCAAAGTCGGTATTTATTTTAGCCGGCCGCCGCGGAGAATCAGCAATGCTCGTTTGCGCGGATTGCGGCTGGTCGCCTGTCTGCCCAAATTGCGCCATTCCTTTGAGCATTGTCAATGAGCGAAAAATGGACGAGGCGCTTGTTTGTTTCCGGTGCGGTCTCAAGCAGTCCGGCACGCCATTTTGTCCGTCTTGCCAAGGCACTCGCCTGAAGTATCGAGGCGCCGGAATAAAAAAAATATACGATGCAGCAATCAAATTATTTCCCGATGCGCAAATTCGGCAGATAGCAAAGGAACCGCAGACTAATTTAAAAAAGCCCGATAGTCATCCGGAAATCATCATTGGCACGCCGTACGCCATAGATTATGTTGATTATTCCAATATCGGACTGATCGGGTTAGTCTCTACGGATGGCGCGCTTTTTTCCTCGCAATTCCGATCCGCCGAACGATTCGGCCAGCTTTTATGCGATTTGATGTCATTAGCTCCCAAAGCTGATTTACTTGTCCAGACTATGGCGCCGGAACATAAAGTTTTTGCCATTTGGCAAAGAAATCGCGAGGATTTTTTACGGCAAGAATTGGAATCGCGTAAGTCGGCGAATTATCCTCCGTTTAGCGAGGTTTTAAAACTCATAATTCAAAATAAGAAATACGAAGCGGCGGAAAGCGCTGCCAGCGCTTGGATTGAAAAAAATAATGATTTGGCCGGCGAATCGAATATTGAAATTTTAGGTCCGATTCGTCCGGCCAATCCGCTGATACGCGGCCGTTTCCGGACCAACATAGTTTTACGAGCTAATGAAAATGGCGCGTTTACAAAAATTATAAAACTGATTCCCAACGATTGGATCATTGACAAAAACCCTGAAAATCTATTATAATAATCACTTTTAGGCCCAAGGCTTATCCGCCTTTGGCGGAGAATATAAAACATTATGCCAAAAATTGTCATTCAGGAACCGGCGCCGGTATTGCGCCGCAAATCGGAAAAATTTGAAAAAATCGGGTCACGCGAAGCTAAAAAGCTTGTTTTCAAAATGCTGGAAACAATGAAAGAAAAAAGAGGCGTAGGCATAGCCGCTCCGCAAATCAATGAAGGAGTGCAAGCGATAATCGTCGATACGGCAGACGGACCGCTGGCTTTGTATAATCCAAAACTTCTTAAAACTTCAAAGAAAAAAGAATCGGGCGAGGAAGGTTGCCTGTCCGTGGCCGGCGTGTATGGAATAGTGCCGCGTTTTACATCCGTTGAAGTGGAAGCGCAAAATGAAAAAGCGGAGATTGTTCGCATCAAGGCCGAAGGATTTTTTGCGCGAGTTCTTCAGCATGAAATAGATCATATTAATGGCGTGCTCTTTATCGATCGCGCGACAAAAATTACCGAAGGAAAAAAAATACTGGATGAAATCGAAAATAAAGCCGCAAAACCAATATTATGAATGACGCCAAAAAAATAGTTTTTTTCGGCACATCGCATTTCGCCGTGCCGATTTTAAATAAACTCGCCGATTCGCCCTTTAAACCGAGCCTGGTCGTCACCCAGCCGGATGCGATCGTCGGTCGAAAAAAAATCCTGATGTTTCCGCCGGTCAAAGTCGCCGCCAATGCCGCTTCCATTGAAGTCATTCAGCCGGAAACATTAAAAACCGAAGGAGTTAAAAGTTTATTAATGAACTATGATCCGGATTTATTTATTCTAGCGGCGTACGGCAAAATAATCCCCAAGGCCGTTTTAAAAATTCCCAGACTTGGAAATCTCAATATTCATCCGTCACTTCT
Organism: Patescibacteria group bacterium; assembly: GCA_004298615.1. Classification (GTDB taxonomy): domain Bacteria; phylum Patescibacteriota; class Patescibacteriia; order SCPX01; family SCPX01; genus SCPX01. The sequence continues at coordinate 7,600 of SCPX01000059.1, forward strand.
CCCGCTATTTCGCGGATCATCCCCTATTCACGCGGCGATTCTGTCAGGCGCATCCGAAACGGCCGCCACGATCATTCAAATGGACGAAGAAATAGATCACGGGCCGATCGTATCTCAAGAAAAAATCAAACTGTCCGGAACAGAGACTTATGACGGATTACAAAAGATATTATCTGAATATTCCGCCAATCTTCTTTTAAAAATTCTGCCGGATTATTGCGCCGGGAATATCAAACCTGCGGCGCAAGACCACTCCAAGGCTTCGTTTACAAAATTGATAAGATCGGAAGATGCCCGGATTGATTGGTCAAAATCGGCTGATGAAATTGACCGGCAGATCCGCGCTTATCATCTGTGGCCGAAAGCGCATACGGCTTGGAAAGAATCGCCGGACACGCGCGCTTTACGGATCAATATATTGAAAGCCGGCAAGGCTAAATCGCCTCAAACGCATAAACCGGGTACTGTCAGACCATTTGGTTCGGCTTTTGCCATTGCCGCCGGAAATGATTTGATAGTTCCGGAAATACTGCAATTGGAAGGCCGCAAAGAATCCGATGCCGGTTCATTTTTGCGCGGGCATCAAAATTTCATCGGAACGATTTTAATATGATTGTCCAAGGATTGACCGCGGAGGAAAAAAAACGCTATCGCCGCTTGGAATACATCCCGGGAATTCTTGTATGGACCACATTCGCGGCCGTGATAATTTTGTCGTTTATCCGTCCGTATTGGGCCATAGTATTTATTATCGCTTTTGATCTTTATTGGATGCTGCGGATATTTTATCTTTTAGTTTATCTTTTGACATCGTATAAACGGCTGAAGGAAAATATTAAAATCGACTGGATGAACCGATTGCGCGATTTGCCGGATTGGGAAAGGATTCACCATCTGATTGTTTTGCCGACATACAAAGAAGAATTTGAAATAATTGACGGCACTTTTGAGGCGTTGATCAAATCAAGATACCCTCTTAAAAAAATAATTGTTGTTTTAGCGGGCGAAGAGAGAGATGAAGAAAATTTTAAAAAAATTGCCGGCCGAATTTCGGCCAAATACGGCGATTTTTTCTATAAATTGCTGATTACCATCCATCCTAAAGATATTCCGGGAGAAGCGGCGGCCAAGGGAGCCAATATCCATTGGGCGGGACATCAAGCGCAAAAATTCATTGATCAAACTGAAATCCCTTATCGCAACATAATAGTTTCGTGTTTTGACATTGACACGATCGTTCACCGGCAATATTTCGCGGCGTTGGCTTTTCAATATTTGACTCATCCGAATCCTTTGCGCGCCAGTTTTCAGCCTATCGCCCTTTATAATAACAATATTTGGGATTCGCCGGCGCTAATGCGAGTCGTGGCCAATTCCACTTCTTTTTGGCTACTGACCGAGCTCGTCCGGCCGGAAAGGCTTTTTACTTTTTCTTCCCACAGCATGAGTTTTCAAGCCTTGGTGGATGTTGGATTTTGGGATAATACTATTGTCACCGAGGATTCGCGCATTTTTTTACAATGTTTTTTGCGTTATGACGGAGACTATAAGGTAATCCCGCTGTATATGCCGGTCTCCATGGATACTGTTTTGGGAAAAACTTTGCGGCGGAGCCTCGTCAATCAATACAAACAGCAAAGGCGCTGGGCCTGGGGCGTGGAACATCTTCCTTTTATGATTTGGAATTTTCACAAAAATCACAAAATCTCCAAATCGTTAAAGATCCGCTATCTATGGATTCTTACCGAGGGTATGTATTCGTGGGCAACGGCGCCGATCCTGATTTTTATTTTAGGCTGGCTGCCGCTGGCCGTATCCAATGCTTTTTACGGTAATGTTTCAGGCAGCGTCCTGGCGCAAAATGCTCCAAAAGTTTTGGAGACTCTGATGCGCATAGGAATGCTCGGACTTTTCGCATCGGCGATCATCTCTACTGTTCTTTTACCGCCCAAGCCATATTCCAAGCGGCTCATCAAATACGCGGAAATGATTTTACAGTGGATTCTTTTTCCCATTTGCATGATCGCTTTCGGTTCAATTCCAGCCATTGAGTCGCAAACGCGCTTGATGCTCGGCAAATACCTCGGATTCTGGGTGACGGAAAAAGCGCGAAAAAATTAAAAATAAAAGCCGCGTAAGAAAATCATAGTCTTAGCGCGGCCGCAATGAGATAGTATTTAATTTGCGATCTAGGAGGCATCGCTTTTTCCGTTACCGTTCAATATTATCTCGCTGATCTCTTTGAGCGATGAGAAAGCTGTCCGTAAACAATCTGGGCATTCAAAAGCCGATTCTATTGATTTGGCATCATGTTGCTTCTTTATTTCGGCGCATTGTCTGATGACAGCATGCGTTTCCTTTAAAATTATTTTCAACATCGCAATTTTTTCTTCATTTGTTTTCGGTTTGTCTATCAATTTTGTGCTGCATTGATAGCAGAATAAATGGTCTTCCTGTCTTCTTGAGTCGCATTTTTGGCAATATTTCATTTTCTTTCTCCCTTTTTTGGTTATTTTGGTTGATTTAAAGAACTGCGTTAATAAGCAAAATAACACGGAAAAAAGGCTATGTCAAGCACTTTATCAGCCATAGGGCTTGACAGGGCAAAATATTTATGTTATTATGTCTGTGAAACTTGAAATTACGAAAAAATCGGCTAATTTCACAACGAAACAGCGCAAAAGCGCCTCGATCTTGTAAAGAGCCAATACAAACGAATTTCAAGTCAAAGGTCGTTATTAAAAAATCTTTGACTATACGATAAAAAACTATGGGCTATCAAGATCAAGGCGCCGGGCGCCAAATGTTTGATGTTTCATCTTTGGGAATCCAATGCGCGAGCTGCGGAACCAAAATCAATGAACTTCCGTTTGAACCCAAAAGCGATCGTCCCGTTTATTGCCGCGATTGTAATCGATCGCGCAATGCGGACAGACCGCAGCGCAGCAACTTCCGACAAAATCAAAATTTTGGAGGACCCAGGCAAACCTTTGATGTTTCTTCGTTAGGATTGAAGTGCGCTAATTGCCAGACCGGCATTACCGAACTTCCGTTTGAACCGAAAACCGATCAACCGGTTTACTGTCGCGAATGCAACCGCGAAAGACGGCAGAATTTCCGCCGCTAATTTTATTCAATTTTTTTGAGTAAATAAAAACACCCCCCGCCAAAGGCGGGGGGTGTTTTGAATTGCGATACGGCGATATTCCGCTCTCCGCACGGAGCTCTTGTCGACGGATCATAAGACCCCATCAACGAGCGCTCTGCATCACGCAGATCTTCAAGAAAATCATTTCCGTCAGTCATTCCCAAAAGGCTCGATAGATTTGCGGGATCCTTCGCGAGCCTCGGCCGGCGAAGAGATGTCCCGAACATGCTGACGCGATTGTAAGGAATGCTTTAAGAAATTTATTTCTTATTCCGAGAGCGGAATACTGCCGCATCGCATTGGCGCTTTTCGGTCACGAGTGGCGAACGATTGATGACAGCCGATGCCCGAATACGACTCGATGACTTCTGTCCGAAATAAACTTTGACGGATACAATCTGGGCGAATGAATCAGGCGGCGCTTTTTTTTCGGATGAATTATTTCCGGCGAGAAAAAAAATAATTTTGCAGGAATGATTCTTGACATATTGCCTCCATGGAGAAATAAAATAACCAACCCTATTTTGCCATCAATTAACAAAATTTTACGGTTGGTTTTTATTTCTTCTGATACAATTATAGATCTTTCAAAATTGATCTGTCAATACCCCAAAAGTGGATAATGGGTGGATAAATTGAGCATAACTCGTCGTATTTCAAAGTTTTTGCCAACTACGGCTAAAATGCGTCAAAATGATTTTCCGCCACGACATCAATTGATTCATAAAAATCCTTTGGAATTTCAAGCAGAAATTGGGATGGCGATCTCAGATTGGCAAAGCCCGCCATAGCGCTCCCGCCGGATATCGAATATGTGAGATAAAGCTTTGATTTGGCGCGCGTGGCCGCCACATAAAAAAGCCGCCTTTCTTCCTCGATTTCGCCTTCCTTTACCGCTCTTGGGTAGGGAAACGCGTCAGCCGCCATATTTATAATAAAGACTACCTCCCATTCCAGGCCCTTCGCCTGGTGAATCGTGCTTAAAATCAATTTATCGTCGTCATTTTCCTCATCGCCGCGATCAACGGAAAATGATTCTTGTAAAGTAATTTCAGCCAAAAAAGGCTGTAATTTTTCATAGCGGCCCGCGAATTCAGCCAGAGTTTCCAAATCGGCCAGCCGCTCGGCCGCGTTCGGAAATTCATTTTCTAAATATTCGCGATAATCGCCGGTGATCACAGCTTCAATCAGTTCGCGAGGATTATGCTCTTTCGCGATCAATTTTAGCAAGGTTTGTCTCAATTTTTGCCAACCATCAAAAGCTCGGCCGCTTTTTTTATCACCCATAATTTGCGCCGATGTGATTTCCGGCAAAGAGGTATATTTTAAAATTTCCATTACGATCTTCTTGGCGCCAGCCTCGCCGATCCCATCTTGGTGAAGAAGGATGCGATTCCATGAAATTTCGTCTTTGGCATTTTCAATCACTTTGAGATGAGCCAAAACATCTTTGATATGCGCGCGTTCAAAAAATCTTACTCCGCCTCTATACTCATAAGCGATTTCCCGCCTGGTCAATTCAAATTCCAGCACTTGCGAGTGGTGCGAGGCGCGAAAAAGAACGGCCATTTCGGAAAACGGCATACCTTCGGCGCGCAATTCCAAAATCCGTTGGACAATGAATTCCGCTTCTTCATCAGACGAAGACAGAGCGGCCACCCACGGCAAATCCTGCGATTTCTTGACGCTTTTCAGATTCTTCGGATATTGGCGCGAATTATTGGAAATGATTTTGTTGGCCAGCCCCAAAATTTCCGGAGACGAACGGTAATTCGTTTCAATTTTAAATGTTTTGGTTTTTGGAAAAAATTTCGGAAATTGCAAAATATTCTGAATCTCAGCGCCGCGAAAAGAGTAAATGCTTTGCGCGTCGTCCCCTACCACTAATATATTTCCGTGATGGCCGGACAAGCGCGTCACAATATCAGCTTGCAGGCGATTGGTGTCCTGATATTCGTCTACCAAAATATACTTAAACATCCGCGAAAGGCTTTCTCTTACCTCCGGCTTTGAATCAAGAAGCAGGCGCAAAAGCTCCAAAAGATCGTCAAAATCCACCAAATTGCTCTGCTTTTTCTTTTGCGCGAAAGCCGCGGCGATTCTGGTTATATCTCCCTGAATAGGCAAAAAATTAGGATAATACATTTCCAAGAGATTATTTACCGGCATTCTCGTATTGCGCGACAAACTGATTATTGAATGAAGCACAGATGCGGACGGGAATCGGCCTTTGGGAGGATTTTGATACAAATCTTTTAAGACTATTTTTAAAAGCGAAAGAGCGTCTTCTTGGTCAAGAATTGTAAAATTCGGTTCATAACCTATGGCACGCGCGTATTTTCGCAAAAGTATATGAGCGATATGATGAAAAGTGCCGCCCCAGACGCCTTTGGGATAAACGCCGAAGACTTGAGTGATTCTGTCCAGCATTTCCCGCGCCGCCTTATTCGTAAATGTCACCAGTAATATTTCTTCAGGTCTGACACCCTTTTCCAAAAGATAAGCCACCCGATACACGATGGTGCGGGTTTTTCCCGATCCGGCTCCGGCTAAGACTAAGCACGGACCGTCGCCGTTTAAGACTACTTCCAGTTGTTCCGGATTCAGTTCTTTTTTATAGTCAATTTTAAAATTAGCCGGCTCGTTTTCGCGGCGTAAGATATATTGAGACATAAAATTGGTTTATTTTGGCCGGCAAGTAAATATGGTATAAAGCGGCCAATTACTAAGAACCAATTCTTCTTTGGCGACTTTAAAATATTTTTTTAAGAATTTTCCGATGAGCGGATTAAATTGGTAAACCACGAATACGCCATTCGGTTTCAGTATTTTCGCCGTATGCGCCAAAATATACTCCTTTTCCTTGGGCGCCAAATAAGTAAAGGGAATTCCGGAAATGGCGCAATCAACTGATTTTTCCATTCTCTTGGCTATAAATTCCTGCACTTTTCCGTGAAAAATCTCAAGTTTTGAATCATTGATTTTTTTCAAACTTCTGACCAGCTCCGGATTAGTGTCAATGGCGATCAATTTTGAACCATCCGGCATCTTTTTCAGCATCCCGCGCGTCACCGCGCCTTCTCCGGCTCCGTATTCCACGACCGTTTCCGCATTCTCAAGCGGCATTCTTTTAATAACATCTCTTACGAAATATTTTGAGCTGGGGGTAAGCGCCCCAATCTGCGGGTCCTTTAAAAATTCAATAAAAAATTTAACGGCATTCATAAAATGTAATTTAAGATTAATATTTACATTGTACCAGAAATTTTTAAATAAAAAAAGCCTGTCGTCAATAAACTGGAGGGGTCCCTCCTCGGGACGATTGATTTCACCCGCGCGAACGCGAATCGTATCAATCAGGAAAGTTCAAAAGGCAGACAGAAGATTGCTCCTCCGCTTGCTTTATCCCTTTCTTTGTCCCCCCATTTTACTGAAGGCAGGCTGATTGGAATTTCTTGAAATGAACAATTTAATGTATTAGTATAGCGCAGATTTCCAATCTTGTCAATAGTGCGAACTAAAAAATGGCTAAGCTTAGCCATAAATACGAAATTTACGCTATTATTAAATTCGTTTCTTCATTACAATCCTTTCCGGCAGATCGCCTATGTCCCCCGCCCCCATAATCAGCACGCAATCATTTTTTTGTATATGTCTTTTTAATAAATATTCAGCTTCTTTCAAGTCTTTGGAAAACAAAATCTCGCGAGACACTCCTTTTTCTCCGTCGCGGTCTTTTATGGCGCTAACCAAATCGCTTGAACTTATTTTTTTATCTTTCTCGCTCATCCTTCCCAAGACTTTGTAAATTTCCGGCAAAATCACGACATCGGCCGCGTCAAAGCATTTTACAAAATTATCAAAAAGCTGCCGCGTGCGATTGTGCTGATGGGGCTGAAATACGGCTACAATGCGCCGCTTTGGAAAAATGGAACGCGCCGCCAAAAGAGTTTTCTCTACCGCCGTCGGATGATGCGCGTAATCGGAAATTATTATCGCTTCTCTATATTTTCCAACATTTTCAAACCTGCGCCAAATTCCAGCAAAATCATCAAAAACCTTGGAAACGATTTCGAAAGAAACTCCGTAAACATCCGCGGCCGCCAAAGCCGCCGTCGCATTATACACATTGAATTCACCGGGAATTTGCAGGCAAAAAGTCATTGCCTTATTTTTCAAAGAAACAGCATCAAAATATGTTTTCTCTTTTTTTACCGTAATGCTTGAAAATCTGACATCGCAATTCGCACCTTTGCCGAAACGGATTATTTTAATGTCCGGCCGTTTGGCTGAAACTTCATTTAAAACTTCTGCAACATTTCGATCATCGCCATTGGCGATCAAGGCGCCGTTTTTCTTTAATTTCAAAGTAAACTCTTTGAATGCCGAAATAACATTTTCCAGCGATTTGAAATAATCCAGATGCTCCGCCTCTATATTCGTAATAATGATATTTTGCGGATCATATTGAAGAAATGCCCGCTTATATTCGCACACTTCAATCACGGCAATATTTGAATCGCCCTTGCGGAAATTGCCGTTGATTTCTTTGATAATGCTACCGACTAAAATCGTCGGATCAACATCGCCTTTAAGGAGCGCCAGACCTGTAAGCGCCGCGGTCGTGCTTTTGCCATTGGTGCCGCAGATCGCGATTGTTTCCAAAGGATTGGAAAGCATGCCAAGCGCTTCGGGGTAGCTCAATACCGGAATTCCCGCTTTTTTAGCTTCCAGAATTTCCGGATTGTCTTCCGGCACGGCCGGGGACGCAATGATTATATCCGGCATGAATTCTTTGATATGATTCGGATTATGGCCGAAAACAATCGGTATTGAAGCGTTGCTCAAATCATTGGTTATTTTTGATTCGGCCGCGTCGCAGCCGGAAACATTTTTTCCCAAAACCGAAAGCCAGCGGGCCAGGGCGCTCACGCCTATTCCTCCGATTCCGATAAGATGCGCGTTACGCGCGGTGTGAAATTGTTTTAAGCTGTGCATTGGATCGATGTGAAGCTAAATGCGTAATCTCCCGTGTGATGGCCGCCGCGGCATTCGGGTGTGCCAAATTTTTGGCGTTTTTTGAAAGATCAGCCAATTTTTCCTTGCTGTTGATCAATTCCTTGATTTGGCGAAGCAATGTTTCGCCGTCAAATTTTTCTTCATTAATAATAATAGCTGCGCCGTGCTTCGTGAAAATTTTCGCATTGGCTTCCTGGTGGCCGCCGGCGCCGCTTCCAAGCGGGATGATTATCATCGGCTTTCCAAGCACCGCGAATTCCGATAAAGTGTTGGCCCCGGCGCGAGTAATGGCCAAATCGGCAATTGCCAGAGCGCCGGCCATATTGTCCGTAAGATTGGGATATGCGCGATAGCCGAATCGCTCCAACCGAATGGCGTGCGGCGCGATTTTTACCCAATCCCGCTCGCCGGTCAGATGAATCACTTGGGCGATTTCCAAGATTGATTCAATGGCGCCCATCACCACCTGATTGATGCGCGATGCTCCCAAGGATCCGCCGGTCACCAGAATTACCGGTTTGGCGGGCTGAAATTTAAAAACGGCAAAAGCTTTTTCGCGATTGGCGTTTAGAATTTCGCTTCGGACGGGATTTCCCGAAAAACGGACATTTGATTTTATCGGGAAATATTTTTTAGCTTCGGTAAATCCGGTCAAGACAACGGTCGCGAAACGGCTGGCAATGCGATTGGCTAATCCAGGTATTACATCTGATTCATGAACGATCGTGGGAATTCCCAGAAGCTTTCCGGCGATAACCACGGGCAGGCTCACATACCCGCCTTTGGAAAAAATCACATCAGGCATAAAATCGGCGATTCTGAAATACGCCTGGATGATGCCGATCGGCACTTTGAACATATCAATTAAATTTTGCCCGATTGATGACGGATCACCGCCAAAATCCAAGCCATTCGGCGTATAACGGCGGAATTTGCCGGCCGCGATATGTTCAAACGGAATATTGTGCCTTTGGGCAAAGTCTCTTTCCGGTCCGCTTTTAGATCCGATCCAAAGAATTTCAACGCGCGGATTTTCCTCGCGCAGTTCTTGGATTACGGCGTAAAGCGGCGTGATATGCCCTCCAGTCCCTCCCCCGGATACGATAACGCGCATAAATATTTATTAATGCTATTTTCTTAATCGTTTATAATTTTATTCACTATTCCATGCAAATCTTCGGCCGAATAGTATTCAATCGAGATTTTCCCTTTTGATTCCGTGCCACTTAATTCAACCTTTGTCCCAAGCGCCGATCGCAATTTGTCCTCATGAATCGCCAAATTCGGATTTTTAGAAATTTTATTGGACGGTCTGTTTTTTCCGGACGGAGAAACCGAATCGGATAATTGCCGCACGGTAAGCCTGTCGCGCAAAATCACTTCGGCGTACGCAATCTGTTTGGACGGTTCGGCGATCCCCAATAAAATCTTTCCGTGCCCCTCGGAGAGCTTTCCGGTACGGATATATTCTTGGATTTTTTCCGGTAATTTCAATAGCCGCAGGCTGTTGGCGACCGATTCGCGCGATTTGCCAACTCTTTTGGCAACTTCTTCCTGTCCGTAGCGGAATTCATCAACCAATCTCTGGTAAGATTTGCCTCTTTCAATCGGATTCAAATCCTCGCGCTGGACATTTTCAATAATGGCTATTTCCAGCTTATCTCGGCGGCCCAGCTCTTTTAGTACGACCGGCACTTCCGTCAGACCGGCTCGTTTGGCCGCGCGCAAACGCCTTTCTCCTGAAATCAATTCATAAGATCCGTCACCGTCTTTTGACGCGACTAAAGGCTCAATGATTCCGTGCACGCGGATTGAATCGGCCAGTTCTTCCAATTTTTCCGGATTAAATGTTTCGCGCGGCTGATAAGGATTTCGCCTGATTTTATCAATGGGAATTACCAAAGCGCCGTTTCCCAGTACTTCCGGATAAGACGGCTTTATTATCTGATCAGAATTTGTTTTTACGCCCAAAAGAGATCCCAGTCCCCTTCCAAGCGATTTTTGCACTGTTGACATATATCTTTCAATGATTATATTTTACCACAGTCGCAAATGATAGGCAAATGATGCGGCTCTATGCGCATGGTGAGATTTTGCATTTTATGTCTGATTTAGTATAATAATATCAATATGAAAAAGGAAACAATCCGAATAACCACCGTCGCTTTTATCTCCTTTATTGTGCCATTTTTGGGGTTTATATTCCTGCGCCAATCGGGAATCGGCGATATTTCTTTCCACAGTCATGGCGTTCATACCGCGGCTCTGTCTCTTATCGCAATACTCGCGTTTTATTCCTGCCTAACCGCGTACCGCGCTTATGAAAAGCGGAAAGACGCGAGAATTTTTTTCATTACGCTGGCTTTCTACATTTTCGGTTTCACATTTCTTTTGCACGGAATCTCCATACCTGATTTTTATATTTTCAATGAGGAGATTTTTGATATCACCGAGCATTACGGATTATTTCTCGGATCATTAACGCTTTTTCTTATTATCATTCCTTGGAATGCCTGGAAATTAAAAATATACAACCGCCGGATTTTCATTTTCGGCTGTCTGGCGGCTTTTTTGTGGCTGGGATTCGCAGCTCTCATAATATTTCCCCGGTCGGCGGATTTTTTGTACAGCTTAACCAGTCTATTCATAATCCTCACCGGCGTTTTAACGCTCATCACTTTGTTTTTTCTTATTATCAAATACCGGGAGCAAAAAAACACCTTACTGGCGTATTTGATCATCGCTTTTTCAATTTTTTTAAACTCAGGAATAATCCCCATCTTCTATGAGGAATGGAATATTGTTTGGTGGTATTTTCACGCTATATTTTCCGCTTCATTCATCGTCATACTCATCGGCTTAAAAGCGGTCCGCAAACAAGAAGGTTTGGCGGCCGCTTTTGGCGAATTGCCTCTTTATGTTAAAATAAGCACAAAATTAATCGCTTTCATGATTCTTCTTTCAGTGATTCCTTTGATTATTACCGGTTTTTTGGTTTTTTACCAATCAAAAAACGCTTTGGAAAGGCAAATTTTTACTGATTTGCAAGCGTTGGCCGCTTCAAAGCAAGGACAGATTTTTGCTTATTTGGACGCCGTGGAATCGCGCGCCCAAGATTTTTCTTCAGACGGCTTTATCCGGGACAGCTTGCGGGAAATTATAGTCTCGCGTTCGCCTGATACGGTTAGCGCTTTAAACCGCCACTTGGTTTATAATAAAAAATCGTTGGACGAAAACATCATCGGGATTTTTGTCATTGATAAGGACGGCACAATCGTTTCCTCAACCGATGATGCGGAAATCGGAGATAATGAAGCGGATGACGAATATTTCAAACAAGGATTGCGCCGAATGTACATAACCGAAGTCGATCTGGATGGAAAACATTTTAAAACGGCTAATGAAAGACGGATTTTGGCCGCCACCCATTTGACTGATAAAACCAGCGGAGAAACTCTGGGTGTTTTGGTTATATTTTTTCGGATGGAAAAACTTCAAAAAATTCTGTCCGGGGATTTTCAAACAGTTGACGCTTTTGGAGCAGGTACCTCCAATGAAGATGAAAATATTGAAGTTTATGTGGTGGACGGGCAAAAAAGAATTTTCGTCCATCCCTCAATAATCGGATCGGAAAATAATCCGTCCGTTTTTGAAAAAATAATCGTGGACACCGCTCCGGTCAATAATTGTTTAGTAAAAAATGAAAAATACGCCGGTATCTACTCCAATTATCAAAATAAAAGCGTGATCGGCGCTTCAATGTGCGTCAAGGATCGCGGTTGGATTATACTGGTGGAAAAAGATCAAAATAAAGCCCTTCAGCCGATTTTTGAGCTTGAGCAGAATTTGAGTCTGATCATCCTTTTCGCCATTCTTCTGGTAATCTTTATCGGATTGTATTTTTCCGGCCGGCTAACCAAGCCGATTGAATCGCTTACGCAAATCGCGCAAAAAATCAGCCAGGGCGATTTAAATAAACGGGCGGCTATAGTTTCAAACGACGAAGTGGGGGTTTTGGCGCGTTCTTTTAATCAAATGGCGGACAACTTGGTCCGGGAAAAGGAATTTCCGGAAATGATTATTCGCTCTATGGGCGATTGTTTGATCGCCATTGATCCGGCATTTAAGATGATTAAGGCCAATCAGGCGGCGCTGGATCTTTTGGAATACCGAACGGACGAACTTTTAAACCAATCGGTTGAAAAAATTTTTGAGCCGGAAGTGCGGCCTTTGGTTGAAAGCAAAAAATTCTCGGAATTGTTCAAATTCGGATTTTCCAAGGATGTGGAAATAAATTTCATTTCCAAAACGGGAAGAAAAATTCCAGTCTCCATTTCCGCCGCGGCCATGCAGAATAAGAAAGGTAAAATAATGGGCATAGTGTTCGTGGCAAAAGATATGCGGATCTACAAAGAGGTGGATCGCGCTAAATCGGAATTCATCGCCATTGCCGCGCACCAGCTTCGCACCCCCCTGTCAATAGTCAAATGGACTTTCCGCATGCTTTTGGACCGCGATTTCGGGACGCTTAATCAAGATCAGAATAAAGTGCTGGGCGACGGGAGCAGCGTGGTGGAAAATATGATCAAACTCGTTTCGGATCTGCTGGATGTGGCTAGAATTGAAGAAGGCCGTTTCAGCCTGAAAATAATACCTGTAAAAATTGATAAAATACTGCAAGAAATAGCTGATGCGTATAAGCCGAAATTGGGCGAAAAAAAGATGGAGCTGAAAATAATCACGCGCGGCATTTTGCCGGACATTGAACTTGATGCCAATAAAATCCGCTTGGCCTTGGAAAATATCATTGACAATGCCATAAAATATTCTCCGGCGGAAAGTATAATTGCGGCGGAGATTGAAGCGTCCAATCGGAATATTGAAATAAGAATCAAAGATTCCGGCATCGGCATTCCGGTGGGCGAACAGAATAAGATTTTCAGCAAATTTTTCAGAAGCAAGAATGCGGTGCGCAAAGAAACAATGGGATCGGGGCTCGGTCTTTACATCGTAAAAAACATTGTGGAAATGCACGGAGGCACCGTAAGATTTTTTTCCGAAGAAGACAAAGGCACGGTATTTTACATCAATTTGCCAATTAAACACTCATCATTAATTTAAATATCGCATATATATGACTGATCAAAAATCCAATTATATATTAGTGGTGGAAGACGATTATTTTCTCCGCAATCTGCTTTTGCACAAAATTGAACAGGAAAAACTCCCCTTTGATACGGCCGTCAATGGAAGCGAAGCGCTGGAAAAAATCAAAGCGAAAATTCCCGCTGTCATCATTCTGGATTTGGTATTGCCGGACACGGACGGATTTGAGGTATTGGAAAAAATAAAAAAACAGCCGGATACCAAACATATTCCGGTGATTGTAGTGAGCAATCTGGGACAAAAGGACGAAATTGAGCGATGCCTGAAACTGGGCGCCAACGATTATCTGATAAAAGCCAATTTCACGCCCAAAGAAATAGTGGACAAGATCAGAGAGTATTTATAAACGCTATTTAAAAAACATCCGATCGCTCAAGCGCAAATCAATGTAAGACAGTTTGTCCAGATCCGTTATTTTTTTCTTAGTTATAGCCTCTTTTAGATTTTTAGCAATCTGATCCCAATCAGTGTCGCGATTCAAGATAATCCAAAAATTCTTGTCAGTCATGGCGCGGATCTCCTTGGGAGCAAGCGGCGACGGAAAAGAAAAATATTTCACCTCAAACGAAAATTGTTCTTTGGGAAAACTCTTATTGAATTTTTCAATATCGGACAAGCCGTAATCGGCCAGGACTTGAATTCCGGCCCGGGCTTCTCTGCCTTCCGTATCGACAATTAGCGGTAAATTCCGATGTATTTTGTCGGCCAAAAGTTTTGGCTGTTCTAATAGCGGCCAATCGGCCGCTTCCTCTTCTGCTTCTTCAATGACCGGCTTTTGCCATTCATGGAGAATTATGCCTCGCTTGTCTATAAAGAAAAGCTTGGACAAATCGGCGATTTGGCCGCTCGCCGCTCTGATTTCTCCCTCGGATTCCTCAATCGGTTCGTAAGATTGGCCCGAGGTCGCCCAAAAAGCCGCGGGTAATAATTCTCTGACGGTCAGGCGCAAAGTGCCGGGCCAGCGGCGGTTGAAATCCAATGATTCAATAACAAAACTTTCTTTAACGGCCTCCTCAATCCTTTTTTTCGGCAATATTAAAATATTTGATTTTAATAATCCCTTTGCCGATTCTTCCCTGACTATTTCTCTCACAGCTTCCGGATCAATGAATTGGACGCCGATTATTTCAATTGAGTTTATTTTCAATTGAGCGAGTCCATAAACAGCCGCTCCGAACAATAAAAAGGCGGCAAAAGCGAACGCAATGAAAAAAGGCTTAATGCTTCGCCTTGGCCTCTTATGCGATAAATTGTGCGAATATCGGCGCATAATACGCTTTAACTATTTGCAAAATTCCTGCTGAATTTTTTTAAGATCAAGCTTGAGCTCCGAAGACAAAGCGAAAGCCGCCGCCGCGATATAGGCGTGGTGCAGGCCGAATTCTCTTATTTTTACCTGAAAAATTTCGCCGTTTCGAGCGATGTTGAATTCTTGCCCCGAGTCCGTATCCGTAATTTCCGATAATTTCCAATCGCTTGGCGGATTTTGCCCGTAGCGCGAAACTTTGTCCGGGAAAAATTGCGCCAATTCTTCCAAATGCGGATCATCGGCATTAGTGATCAAAGCCGTATCTTTCGGCAATCGCCGCAGGAAATACGAAAAAGTCTTATTATATTGTTCGCTTTTGTCAGTATGTGAAAGAATTGACGGCGCGAGATTGGTGAAAATGCAAATATCCGGCGTTGCGATACTCAAAGCTTTTTCCGCGTCCATCGGAGCATGCATGCCGAATTCCAACAAAATTATTTTAGGATATGTTTTCAGGCTGAATACCTGCTGCAAAGCGCGAAGCGCAATGCTTGACCAGCGCTCTATTTTAGAAGCTCCTTCCGGCACTATCCGCAAAATACTCAAAGGAATTCCGATTTCAGCGTTGAAATTTTTTGGGCTGGCGGCCGCCTCCATTTGCGGCGATAAAACGCGCGCCATCGCCGCCACGGCGGTCGATTTATTGGTTGATCCGCATATCGCGATTATCTTCGGCCTGAATTTTTTAAGAATAATTTTGGCCAAAAATTTCAGATAAATTTGAAATATCAGCTTCATAATGAATTGTGAAAATAATTTTTTAATCTGGTAAACGCTTCATTAAGATCCTCTTCCGATCGGCCGAAGCAAAAGCGCAAATATCCCTCTCCGGCCGGGCCGAAAGCGATCCCCGGGACAATATTGACTTTCGCTTTTTCCAAGATTTCAATCGCCGTTTTTTTTGATCCGGAATTTTTAAAAAGAATTTTGGGAAAGAAGAAATATCCGCTGTCCGGCGCTGTGCATTCAAAATAATCGCCAAGCTTATTAAAATGCGCCAGAGTGATTTTCCGCCTCTTGCGGTATTGAATCATAATATCATTTATCAATTCATCTTGGTAGCGCAGGGCGGCCATAGCGGCATATTGGGAAATCACCGGCGCGCAAGTGACCAGAGAATCGTGAACTTTTAAAATTTCTCTTGCCAATTCTTTGCAGGCCAGAATATACCCCACCCGCCAGCCGGTCATTGAAAAGGCTTTGGAAAAACTACGCAGATAAACAGCATTGCCGCGGTATTTAGAGTCTTTGGCCAGATGAAAAATCGGCTTGGCCGTATAATTAAAATCTTTGTACACTTCGTCGAAAATTAAAAAATAATTATTATTTTTCGCCCACTCGGCCAATTCCCTGATTGTGCTTTCCGGATAAATATGGCTCGTAGGATTATTGGGCTGGCAGATTATCACGGCTTTGGTTTTGGCGCTTTTCGCTTTTTCCAAAGCATCTATGGAAAGCGCCCAATTGTCATTTTTATGCAAATCAATAAAGATTGGTACGCCGTGCGCCACGCGCACCGCTTCGGCATATGCGGCATAAGACGGATTGGGAATTATCACTTCGTCGCCTTTTTCCAAAATCGCCAGCAGCGTCGCGGCCAGACCTTCAATTGATCCGGCCGTTACAATTATCTCATTATTATGATCATAAGAAATTCCGTCTTTTCTCAAAACTTCTTCTACCATTTCCCGCAATTCAAGAAGACCGGGACTCAATGAATATTTGCCGATATTGTGGAGCGAGAGAGATTCAATGACCGCCTTTTTAATATGTTCGTTAGTTTCAAAAGACGGTATGCCTTGGGCCAAAGAAACAACTCCGGGGATTTTTGATCCCCGAAGTTCCATTTCTTTGATTAGCGAAAGGCCGATGTTTTGCGTGCGCAGCGGCTGCATAACTATCGCTTGATTATTTCTATTCCATGCATCCACGGCTTTAGAGCATCCGGAATATTTACAAAACCTTCGGCCGTCTGATAATTCTCAATAATCGCGATAATTATCCGGCCGATAGCAAAAACCGTACCATTGAGCATGTGAACAAATTTCAATGATGGCGGAACAGGAATAAACCCTCCACCAATCAACCCTGGCACCCCAGAATCTTTATATTTTACATTCAATCTCCTGGACTGAAAATCCGTGGTATTGGATGTTGAACTTACTTCGCGATAAAGTCCTTTTCCCTCGTTTTGTCCGGGAAGCCACGCTTCTATGTCAATCGTCGTGGCGGACGGACGGCTCAAATCGCCAGTACACAATTGCGTGACTCTGTAAGGAATTTTCAGCGCTTGCATTAATTTTTCTTCCATCTTTAAAAACAGGGCGTGTTCATCTCGCGAATCGTCCGGCCGGCAAAATGAAAACATTTCCATTTTGTCAAATTGATGCACGCGCAAAATGCCTTTGGTGTCCTTGCCGTAAGATCCGGCCTCGCGGCGAAAACAGGATGAAAATGCGGCGTAACGGACAGGCAGATCCTTTTCGCTTAAAATTTCTCCCGAATGCATTGGGCCGACGGATTGCTCCGAAGTGCCAACCAGATACAATTTGTCTTTTTCAAAATAATATCTTTCTTCCTCGTCTTCCGGCGTATCCACATAGCCCATCCCTTGCATCATTTCTTTTTTAATCATCACGGGCGGTACTATCGGCTTGAAACCTTGCGGCAATAGTACTGAAAACGCCAATTGCGTTAGAGCGAATTCCATAAGCGCCGCTTCATTTTTCAAATAACCGAATCGGCTGCCGGACACGATTCCGGCCCGTTCCACATCAATAATATCCAAATTTTGCGCAATGGTTAAGTAGTCTTTTGGAATAAAGCCAAACTTTATTTTTTCGCCGACTTTGCGCAAAATTACATTGTCTTTTTCGTTTTTTCCTTCCGGCACATCGTCTTGCGGCAAATTGGGAATGAAGCGCATCAGCTCGCTGATTTCTTCTTGGATGCCGGACAAACCATCCTCCATTGCCGATAATTTTTCTTTCAGAGCCGACATTTTTTCAATCTCATCTTTCTTTTCCGCACCGGATAATTTGGCGATTTTTTTAGACGCCTCATTTTGTTCCGCTTTCAAATGCTCGCTTCTTTGAATCAGCTCCCGCCGTTTTTCATCCAAATCAATCAATTTCCCAATATCAATCTTGCACTTTTTCTTGCGCAAGCCGTCCATCACTGATTCTTTATTTTCACGGATGAATTTAATATCAAGCATAGTCTATTCTTTCGGCCTCATTAATGGAAAAAATATTGTTTCCCTCATAGGCCGATTCATAATTATTGAAAATAGCCGTTCGGAAAATCCGAAACCTCCGGTCGGCGGCATGCCGTGTTCCAGCGCCCGCACAAAATCTTCGTCCATTCGCTGGGCTTCCGCGTCTCCAATTTCGCGCAATTTCATTTGCTCTTTAAACCGTCCGCGTTGATCCACCGGATCGTTTAATTCGGAAAATCCCTTGCCCAGCTCCGTGCCGCAAGCCATCACCTGGAATCGCTCCACGCGATCGGGATCGCCTTCCATTCTTTTTGCCAATGGCTCAATCTCCACCGGCGGATTGATCAAAAATGCCGGTTGGACAAAATGCGGCCGCACTATTTTTTTGAAAATCAAATCCGTCACTCTTCCCTTTCCCGGATGTTTTTCCGGCTGGAGTCCTTCTTTTTTCGCCAAAGCGATCAGATCTTTTTCAGAAGCAGTCTTTAAATCCAGTCCGGTCTTTTCTTTGAATATTTCAAAGTATTCAACAATCGGCCAATCGCCCGACCAATCAATGATATGATCATTCCAATTGTGTTTTAAATCTCCCAGCGCGTCTTTAATGGCGGTTTGATAAAGCGCTCGCACAAACGGCATTAAGATTTTATAATCGGCATAAGCCCAATAAAATTCCATTTGCGTGTAGTCTTGCAGGTGTTCGCGGTCAATACCCTCGTTTCTGAAAATCCGCCCGATTTCAAAAACTTTTTCAAATCCTCCGACAATCAATCTCTTTAAAGGAAGCTCAAGTGAAATGCGCAAGTAAAGATCAATATCCAGCGCATTGTGGTGCGTGGCAAAAGGCTCGGCATCAGCGCCGCCCGGAATCATTTCCAATACCGGAGTTTCCACTTCCAAAAAACCATTGTCCGAAAGATAGCCGCGCACTGCTTTCCAAAACCGCGTTTTTTTGATAAACATCCGCCTCTCTTCCGGATTTGATATAAAATCCAAATAACGATAGCGCAGCCGCTCCTCTATATCTTTCAAGCCATGCCATTTCTCCGGCATCGGACGCAATGTCTTGCTCATCAGCCGCCAAGCCGTTGCGTCAATAGATTTTTCGCCCCTTTTGGTGACGAAAAAAGCGCCAACAACTTCAATGAAATCGCCCGGATCAATAAGTCCGATAAAATCGCCGTATAATTTCTCGCCGATATGATCTTTTTTAAGGACAATTTGGATTAAGCCCGACTCATCTTCCAGTCCGACAAACGACAAGCCGCCCTGCCCGCGGATGCTTTTGATTCGACCGGCGACCACCACCTCTCTCTGATCTTTCTCCCATGCATCAAAATTTTCAAGACAATCTTTGATCCTCTGATTTTTTTCGGTTCTGGCCGGATACGGCTCTTTACCATCAGCTAAAATTTGCTCGCGCTTTTTCAGCCGAACTTCATATTCGGTTTGAAAATCCGCCGATTCTATTTTTGACCGATCCTTTGTCATTTAATATTAGGATATATTTTCAATACTGTAATGGATTTTTCCCTTGGGAGTCATTACCTCAACCGCGTCTCCCACCCGTTTATTCAAAAATCCCAGCCCCAAAGGAGACTGATTGGAAATTCGTCCTTCGGCCGGATTGGCTTCATTGGAGCCGACAATCGTGTATGATTTTGTTCCGCCATTACCGGAAACGGTAACGGTTGATCCTACCCGCACCGTATCGGACTTTGTTCCCTCTTTAAAAATCGTAACATTTTTCAAAATATTTTCAATTTCCAAAATGCGCCCTTCTATAAATGACTGCTCGTTCTTCGCTTCGCTGTATTCGGCGTTTTCCGATAAATCGCCGAATTCTTTGGCTTGCTGGACTCTTTCCGCGATCTCTTTGCGCTTCACCGTGCGCAATTCATCCAATTCTTTTTTTAATTTCTCCAATCCCTCTTTGGTAAGAAAATTTTGATCTGTCATAAAATTAATGCTAAATAATTTAAAATATCCTTGAAACCAACTTTGGAATTTCAAGGTAAATAATGTTAATTATTGGAAATAATTTACCATAACTCGGCCGAAATTGCAAATTACGCACATTGAGCCAATTATAGCACATTTGGAGAAAACCGCTAAATTTGATTTTTTTGCAAAATTTACTATACTTAAGCGGATGTTTAAATGGTTAAACCAATATAATCACCGTTTTTCGCACGGGGCGGCCATATTGTCTGTGACCGCTTTTTTAAGTTATGGACTGGGCCTGGTGCGCGATCGTTTGTTCGCGCATACTTTTGGCGCGGGATCGGAGCTGGACGCATACAATGCCGCGTTCATAATCCCCGATCTTCTTTTAAATATTTTGGTGGCCGGCGCTCTGCAAGCCGCTTTTATTCCGATTTTTACGGACATTTGGCATAAAAAAGGGAAAGATGAAGCGGAAAAATTGGCCAATACGGTTATGAATGCCGGAATTATCGCGGTGATAATAATCGGGACTTTAGCCGCGATTTTTATGCCGGCGCTCGCAGAAATTATTGCTCCCGGATTTGCGGATCATGAAAAAATTCTATTGATAAATCTCACCCGCCTGCTCCTAATCTCCCCGATTATTTTTTCAATCAGCAATACATTGGGTGCTATTCTGGTGAGCCAAAAAAGCTATTTTGCTTATGGGCTGTCTCCAGTCTTTTATAATTTCGGCATAATCGCCGGAGTGCTGATGCTCAGCCGGACGCACGGAATTTACGGTGTGGTTTTCGGCACGCTGGCCGGCGCTTTGCTTCATTTGGGAATAAGGCTTTTGGGGATGCGGCCGTTGAAACTAAAATACGCGCCGATTCTCAATTGGCGCGATTATAATTTCAAAAGAATCGTCGTTCTGATGATTCCGAAAATGTTCGGTCATCCGGCCGAACAGCTCATTTTTTGGGCGTTTACGGTAATTGCTTCCACTCTGGCCGCCGGCAGCATCACAATGCTTTCTTTTGCCAGAAATTTTATGAGCGTGCCGGTTTCTCTTTTCGGCATCGCTTTTGCCACCGCTTCATTTCCCATTCTTTCGCAAGCCGCGTCGCGGGCCGACCACCGTGAATTTATCTCTCATTTTTGGGAAAGTACTAAGAAAACTCTTTTATTCACAATTCCATCCGGGATCATCCTTTTCTTTTTCAGCGCGATAATCGTTAAAATATTTTTGGGCAGCGGAAAATTCGATGATCACGCCATTTTTACAACCGCTTCAGTATTGAGTATTTTCGCCCTAAGCGTGCCGACCGAAAGTGTCAGCCATCTTTTGGCCCGTTCATTTTACGCTCTTCAAGACACTTTGGCGCCGGTGATTTTCAGCCTGCTTGGATTTGGAATAGCCATTGCCGTCGGTTGGACCTATGCGCCCACTCTGGGGCTGCCTGCCTTGGCTTGGGGATTTTTTGCCGGAAGCGTTTTTAAAATCACGAGCTTGGGTATTCTGCTTTTCAAAAGAACTAAAAAATTGCGCTGAATCATTTGTTTTTATCAACAACTATTATCACCTTTTTCCCATTATTGACATCTCCGCCGTTCCAATCGTGAATCGCGTTCATTAACGCTTTTTGATCATAAACATAATTGGCGCCATTGCGCGTGCCAGGATCATTGGTAATGAATTTTCCATCTTTGGTGTAGCCTTTCACTACCAGCATGTGGTACAAAGGTCCGGGATGCCGAAAATTCGGATTACCCAAAAGGCGTCCAGCGGCCGGTATGATGACTGGCCGTCCGGTAGCTAATTCTTGCTTGATCGCGTCAATTGATGCCGGTAAAACACGCACTTTTTTATACTTCCAATAATCTTTGATGAATCGCGCGGTCTCATCAGCCGTGGAATCTTTGTAAAATCCGTATTTTTTTGTTTGAAAATCAACCAATTTTTTAATTTCCATGTCGGCCGATTCTTTGGTGAATGTTTTTTTATTAAAAAAATAATGAACCATCAGAGCCGACGCTTCCTCGCACGCTTCCCCGTACGGCAATTCCCAATTGGCGTGCGGCGCCTGGGGAGTAAACGGGACTTTTAAGTTTATCTCGGCGGGCAGGGGTTTTTTTTGCGTTGCCGCGCCCAATACTTCTTGTTCGGAGTCTTTTGAAGAGTCATCCGCCGCGATTTCACTACTGATATTTTCTTCTCGGCTGATTACTTCTTCTAGGTTCTGTGTTTCATCTATAGCCGTTTCTTTTGGCAGGCCGGCTTGTTCCGTTATTTTTTTAAAATCGAGCAAATTGCGCAATTCTCCGCGAAAAACAAATCCGCCCGTTCCCAAAACAATTACTAAGAACAAAGCGGTTACGATTGATTTTTTGTAAATCCTGACAATTGGCGGCATAAATTACGCTATCAGTCAGCTAATCAGCGTATCAAATTTTTTGCAATTTGTCAAGACTGGTGAATTCAGATTGTTGCAATTTTTTCTTTAATTCATTGAGCCTGGATTCGCGGCCGCGCGCCACTTTATTAAGCCGCTCTAATTCATCGCGTTCGGCTGAATATTCTATATTCATTTTCTCAAGCTCGGCAGTCCGCTCGCGCACCGAATGTTCAAGTTGTTTTGACCATTTTTTTGATTCCTCATAAAGCCGCGCGTTGGAATATGCCGCCGTGAATGACGCTAAAAGCTCTTCTATAATTTTTATTGAATTTCGAGCGTATGCTTTGCGTCCTTTGCGATTGCCTAAAGCAATGGCGATAACCGCCTCATTGCGGACTTTGAGCAAGATCAGCAGGCTAGCTTTTATTTTCAGCATTATTTCTTTGAGCTTCGCGTTCTCCGGCGATCTCGGATTTAAAATATTGTAATCGTCAATCGCGATTATCTTTTTTTCATTTGAAATATTATTGAAAAAACCGGAATAAGGCAGGGACATGGAATATGCCGATCTGGCGCCGACGCGCACGGCCGTACTCAAACGAGGAGCCGGATCCGCCGTAATTTGGTAAAAATCAACGCTTTCAACGCCCAGGCAGTCAAAAAATATCTGTTCAATCCGGTCAAAAAGTTCGCTCTGATTACGCAAGGTAATCAATTCCCGCCGGAATCTTTTGAGCAAATCTTGCTGTTCAAAGACCTGCCGGCGCAAGAATCGGTCTATTTTTCTAAACGATAAAACAAATACAAGCCAAGCCAAAAAAAATAAAACTGAAAAGGCGAAGCCGGTAGAGCGGAAATCATCGTAAATTATGAGCGGCCGAAAAAGCGCCAAATTAAAATACAGAAAAACGAAGACTATCGCCGTAGTCGCGATCCACGCTATTATTTTTTTAATAATATCGTTTACTTCGGATACCCTATTTCTTTTCAATGCGTATAATTGAAAAATTGAAAACAAAATTATCGCGGAGAAAAAAAGTATTGATTTGCTAACTTCATTGCCGGCCGGCTCGAAAAAATACAGCGCTGATCCGCTCAAGGCAATTAAATAAGCCAATAATGCCGCTTTCAATTTTTCCAAAAATATTCCCGACTCCGCCATTGCGATATTGATTATCGTTTCAATAATCGCAACCGCGATAATCCCGGAATATGCAAACAATCCGCTTCGGTGGTTTAAAAAACCGGAAAAATGAAGTACCAAGGCCGCAAAAGACGCGATATATCCCGATATCAAAATTATTCGCCGATATTTTATTTTATCGCCGTAAATAAAACAATAGATTGACGAGAGGAAAATTGCCGGAATGAACGCCGCCGCGATTACCGCCAGATTGACAGCGATATTTTGCAATTCCCGATCAGTGACCGCGATTGTAAAACTCAAAGACAAGGCAACAATCGCAAAAAGCGATTCCAAAACCGCAAATCTCCAAATCGCGGCGTTTTTATTCTCGCGCGAAAAAAGCCAAAAACTTAAAATACCGCAAAAAAGCGCGGTCAAGGCATAAGGAATTATAAGCGGGCTGTAAACGGCTTGAAACATTTATATTCGCGTTAACTATAAGCTTGGCCTCTCTTGCATAGTGGCCTCCGGACGGCTGGTTTCGGCCAATTTTGACCGTTCCAGAATTTCCGCGGAAACCTCCGCCCGATCGCGGCCGTATTTCAATCGGGAAAGCTGTTTTATGACGGAAGCGATCTCCTTGCTTCCTTTGGGCGGCGCGAATGTTGCCATATTGAAAGGCTTGGTCGGAGCATTGTCAATCAATATGCGGATATAGGCATTGTATTTATCAATATTCAAAAGGTCGTAAGCGGAAATTTCCGGAGCGAATTGTTTTTCCAAAAGCTCGGTATCGTCAACGCCCACGCGGAAAGCCGCAATCGTACCGACATTGCCGAAGATGGCGTCGCGCACTCTCGTATCATTATTCTGCGATAGCTGGCCGATGTATTGATGCGCCATAATCAAATTCAGGCGGTATTTTCTCGCTTCGGCCAAAATTACCGAAATGCTGTCCGTAATGAAATTCTGGAATTCGTCAATGTATAGGAAAAAATCTTTTCTCTGTTCTTCCGGCATATCGGCTCTCGCCAGCGCCGCCATTTGCAATTTTGAAACAATGATCAATCCCAAAAGATTTGAATTCATTTCCCCCACTTTGCCTTTTGACAGATTTACCAAAAGAATTTTTTTAGCATCCATTATCTCGCGAAGATTGAAACCGGATTTGGGCTGGCCGATGATATTGCGCATCATTTCATTTTCCACGAATCGTCCGACTTTTGAAATCAAATACCCGAGCATTTCAGATTTGTGAAAATCCGATGTCTTGGCCATTTCCTTTTCCCAAAAAGCCCGCACCATCGGATCCGACACTTTCGTCAGCTTGTATTTTTGAAAAGCCGGATCAGTAAAAATGCGCGGCACTTCGGCAATCGTCCCCGGATACTCTTTATCCGACATAAGCGTGAGCATGGCATTTCGCATATTATGCTCAAACATCGGACCGATCATCGCCGGATCGCTCACCAGCTTGTAGAATATTGAGATCATTTCTTGAGACGCGAAATCCATTTCATTGGGAGTATTCGCTTCCAGCATATTGAGCCCCACCGGCCTCTCCAGATCGGACGGATCAAAATAAACCACATCCTCGGCTCTCTCTTTGGGGATATTTTCTATAATATCGTCCACCAGACTGCCGTGCGGATCAATTACCGCGACACCATGCCCGTTTCTTATGTCCTGAATCGCCATATTGGACAAGAGCACTGATTTCCCGGTACCGGTAGAACCGATGATATACATATGGCGCTGGCGATCCTTTGGTTTGAGGCGAATCACCGAATCATCGCCCCGATAGCTGTTTTTTCCGAGCATAATCCCTTCCTGCGGCAAATTGGGCGGCGCCGAAAATTTCTTAGCCAAAAGCCAATTGATATTCGGCGTTTCAATGGCGTAATGAGGCAGATGAAATATGGATGATAATTCTTCGGTATTCAGAATAAAAGATCGGCGGCGATTGAAAATCCTGTATATAAAATCTCTGATCAGCCAATCTTGCCTTCTTTTCTTCTGGCCAAAGCCATTGCCGTATTCGTATTGGGAAAACGGCGCGAAGCTATCCACAATCGTGGCCAGCGCTTCTTTTGTTTTTTCAATCGTATCGCACGATGCGATGACTCTTATATTGACCTCCATGCCCGCCTTGCTGTTTTTTTCTTCAATCACTTTGACTACTTCCTGTTCCATCGGCGTAAGCACATATGTTTTTTCGGCTTGATTTAATTTATCGTCATTTTTCTTGGTCTGTCCGGGAGGAAAGAATATATTTAAAATCTGCACGATGAAATTTCCGGACGCGAGCCTGAGCGCATCTTGCAATTTTTTCCCCTGATGCATTTGTTGAGCGACGCGCTTGCTCAAATTATGCCAGCCCGGAGGAGCAGTACGCACCAAAATTTGAATGGCCGCGCCATTGGGCTCTTCCAATTTGCTAAGGGCTTGGGTGAGGGCGGAGAGCGGATCGCCGTCCAATTTCCGATAAGTCAGGATCGGAAATATCTGGGGCTTGCTCAAAATCAATTCCGTGCCCAGCACGATTCCGGACGGCGTGAAAATATTATAATCTCCCGCCTCTTCAATGAGAGCGTGCGGATATTGGGCGTGCAAATGCCTTTCAATGAAATCATTAAGCTTCGGCGGGACCGCCACATAAAAAGATATTTGATTTTTATCCGCCACCAATTCAAAAGAAATATCGTCTCCCCGGCCGGAAAAAAATGTTTTAATGCCCCGTTCGGGCCAGAGTCCGCCTATTTGCGCGAAAACATTTTCCATTTTCGCAATCTCGCTTGCCAATTCTTCTTTGGTCATAGCGCCCCTGGTCGATTGATCGGTCGCTGTCCAGCGCGGCAAAGATACGAGAAAAACTTTTTTCTTCAGTCCCTTGTCGTGCCGAGTGGCCAAATGAAAATAAAAGCGCAAACCGTAAATCAATATTGCGATCAAAATCGGGGTCAAAATTATTGCCGCCGCCATTGGAAAATTATCGGAGAATGAAATCATTGTTTTTGGAATTTAGACAATTGAATAGCCATTATTTTATCGGCTTTGATCTTAGCCTCCTGCTCAAGAAAGAATTTATTGATTCCGGGAATTATCAATAGCCACTTTTTCAGCAAATCAATCAGTTTTTTTGTCGTGGCCTTGAGCGAATGCATCAGATTATTTATTTCGCCGGCGGTTTTTTCCCCTTCAGAATTGAATTTAAGCTTTAATTCATCCGGCATATTTTGATAAATTTCGCGTAAATTCTCCTCCATTATGGATTCAATTTCCAGAAGAAGCGGACTTTTATGAACTGGCGAAACAGCCGGCGCCGCTTGAGGCAAAGCTTCGGTGGCGGAAATTGACGGTGCGGCTTCAGTAGTTTGAGAAATGCTTTCAGATTCTCCGGCCTTGCCGATTTCCGCAGTTTCCGTTGATTCTGGAGCATGAAAAATATCTTCCACTTCTGGAAATTTAAGCCGTTCCTTATCGGTTGATTGAAGCTTTTTAATATCGGATGGCATAGTTATTGAATTTCAAATACATTATAACATATTTGACAGTATTGTAAAAATGTGCTATACTGATATATTAAATTACAAAATAAAAACAAAAATATGAAAAAGAAAATTGAAAAATATATTGAAAAATACGATAAGAAAATCTCGGCCGCCGCAATAATAACGGTCCCGATTTTTTTCTTGGAAACATACATCGCGCTTCCTAATTATTTATACATCGCCTTTGAAGTGTTTTCGTGGACGGTATGGGTTGTTTTGATAGTTGAATTGGCGCTGAAGTGGTACGCGATCAACGGCCTTACTACCAAACAATTTTTAAAAGAAAACGCGCTTGACTTAATCATCTTGATAATGCCCTTAATCAGAACACTGGAATTTATGAAAGTGCTCAAGCTGTCAAAACTTGTTCAGCATCTGGAAAGCGTCATAACAATGAAAGATGCCAAAAAAATTATCAGTCTGCGGAGATTATTCGGCGCTTAATTCGCTAATAATTAAATCCCAAATCCCCTCTTTCCGGAGGGGATTTTTTAATTATTATCCAGGGTAAGCTGCAAAATTTTAATGCCTGGAGTTATCCAGATGGAATTTTATCTTTTCAATCAAATCGCTCGGCGTATAGTGAATTTTGACAAAATAATCGGCGGCTCCGAGAGCGAGTCCCTTTTCCACTTCATCTCGTTGGCCGAGATTTGACAATATAATTATCGGAATATTCTTCGTCCGCTCGTCTTGTTTCAATAGCTTGATCGCATCAAATCCGTCCATTACGGGCATGATAAGATCCATCATTATCAAATCGGGCTTTACTTTGATGACCGCGCCAACCGGATCCGAGGTGGGACTTTCATAAACTGCAACTTCATAACCTTCAATCTTTAGTTTTGTTCCATACAAACCGGAATGAGACGCATCATCTTCAAAGTACATTATTTTATATTTTCTATTTTGCGAATCAGCCATAATTGATATTAATGAATAATGTAAACGGAGCGCTTGTCCGCCGAAGTTTTAACGAAGGCGGAAATTAGAGAAATGATAAAACTTTCAAGATAATTGGAATATGCTGTTTTAGAAGCGATCGTTGGAATGACCACACTTTTTGGATTTCAATTTAAGGTGTCGTTATAGCAACGATCGTTGGAATAACAGCACTTTTTTCAGATTGCAATAGATGGGTTATCGCAAACGAAAATGATGTTTTAAATCCAAATCAATATCCGTCTCTTTTGCGAGAATAAATCTTATATATGGCCGGAGCCCAAAAACCTCCGCAATAAAATCAATTTCATCTTTGCAGGCATACGGATAAATAAAAACGCTCTTTTGCATAGAGTAAAATCCCAAATGTTTTAATTTTGCCGCAAGAGCGTTGCGTCCCCGCTTGAGATCCTCCGGTATGTCAAAAATAACCATTCGCCACGCTCTATCCCAATAATTAGGCTTCTTAATCCTCATCGTCTTTAGATTATACTCAAGCGCCTTGCGTTTCCCATTTTCAGACAGAATCATAATACCGGTCCCATCGCTTTTTTCTTTATAACTAATCATTTTGGATTGATAAAGTTTTCGTATCGCGCTATGGAGTGAGCGCCTGTTTATTTCTTCCCACTCCTTTGCCATCCCGCGCATGATGCGAAAATGTTTATTCGGATAACTTGTTAGTCCCAGCGCCAATCCGCCTATTAAAAGTAAGAGAACCTTCTGCATTATTGGTCCGATTTTCGTGCGCGCCGGAAGCGCAGAATGATTATTTTCTTTATTATTCTTCATATATCCAATCTTACCACATAACTGCTGTTTTAGCAACGATCGTTTGAATACCCACACTTTTTGGTTAAGTGCCAAAGTGTCGTTATAGCAACGATCGTCGGATAAACAGCACTTTTATACTTTTTTAACTCGCATATTCGCGCGAATTAGAGATTGAATAATGCCTGCTTGATTGCGGACGCAAGTTTTTCCGGCTCGTCGGTGCCGATGCGATAGATTTTTCCGTTTTTCATAGTGAGTTCAATCGCGTCAAAACCGGAAACATTAAAAATCCACATCTTCGGCCAGAACCACAATCGGATACCCCAGCCGTAATACCACTGATTTTTTACTTTCTTGACCGCCGCGATTTCGCTTATCGGTAACTTTTTGCGGAAAACGCCCCAACCAAAACGAATTTTCAAAAATTGTTTGTCAATAAAGACGGTGAGCGTCGAAAACGACGCAAGAATAAACAGAATAAGTGCCATTATGGCGGTAATGGCAAAATTGGTGCCGGAGTAGTTCGAAGGAGGTTCAGCCCTGGCCGTAATCTGAATCCACGCAAAAAACACCAGCACGACAAGCGTGATAAGCAGCATCAGGTAACCAATTTGAGTGTGTTTGTAGTGTTCCATGTTATTAATTCAACTTTCTATGTTCATATAATTTCCCCGCCTACGCCGAGGCTTCAGCGGGCAGGTCGGACGGGGAGATGTCGCCAAGTATCTCGTGCGGAAAGCCTGCCCCGTAATCGGCTTTGCCGTACTATCGGGGATTTGATTTTCATAAAAATATTTTACCCGCCCTCGCTTTCCGCCGCCGCCGAATTTAATATTTTGCTTTGCAAAATACGCCGCCTTTTTTTCTATTTATATTTTAATACCACAGACCCAATTCTTTTATTAATAAATATTGCATATTTATAACGACTACTATTTTCACATTCTACCGCAATTTTTATAGGAATATTTATATCAAATTCTATCTCAGAAGTATTAACTTCTTTTAAGAAATGTTTGCAAAATGAATCCCAATTTAACAAAGGATTGACTGATATATTTTTATCATTAACAAGTCTCCCAATGTCAGCTTTTAATTTTTTGAAATTAAATATATCATCTACATATTTTTTAATATTGCTAAGAATTTGTTTGTTCGATTTACCTAAAATTAAATTGGGTGATTATAAAGATGATAAAAATTCAAGTGATGATTTTCTATCTAATTTGGGGTGAACTATCCAGTTACAGTATACATACAGCGTTTCGTATTTTGAAGTTAGATTTTCATTGTCAATAATCTTGCGGGCAGTAATCAGAAAATATACAACCTCTTGTCCGCTATTAAATAGCGAATTATTTGGTATATTTGTTCTTAAATTATCCAACAATACTTGTTTATCCATAAATAGATTTTATATCCCCGATTTGGTTCGATTGTGATCCTTACATAACATTTGGCAATTCTCTGCAACCGTTTTTCCGCCTTCATGCCAAGGTTTAATATGATCGGCTTCCATTTCGGAAATATCCCATTGTTTTTTGTCTTTTTTCTGCTTTTTACAAAATGGACAAATGCCATTTTGTCGCTCGTACGCTTCGCGCTTCATTTTGTCTGTAAAGGCGCGAATTGAAAGGTGTCTTTCTTGCCCGGTCAAAACATACGGATAAATACCGGACTTTTTGGTAACATCTTCGTCTTGCATTAACTCTTTAACTTCGGCTTCCAGTTTTGTGGCATTTAACTTCTCATTTTTGAATTGGTTGCATAACTCACCCCAACTCACGCTCGCCATTTCTTTTCGATAACTGGGAAAGGTTTTTCGCACCCAAGCGATTACATCTTGGAAATAATTCCACAGCTCATCAGCTTTTTTGTCGTGCTGATGTTTGGCCATATAATCTTCTATCTTGCCGTCGTTGATCCACGAAAGCGCGGTCTCTAAATACTCTTGCCTGATTGGCGAACCACTGACTAATTGTCCGCCGTCGTTTGCCAAAAGATATGCCGCGCAATGTGTTTTGCTAAACTTTAGTTTCGCGTCGCTCAACCACGGCCCAGTATAGACCGCATTACGGATTTCTTGGTCGGTCAATTTTTCTCCGGCAATGTTAATAATTCTAAACCAGTCCAGCCGCTCTTTGTCTGTGCCTTCGCAGAAGTAAATCATCAGTTCATAATCCAAAATCTGTTTTTGTTCTTCGTCGGTTAGATTATGAAAAAAGCGGTCGTTCAACGAAAAATCGCCATTCACATATTGCCCGATGCTAATAGTGCGCTGTTGGCCGTCCAGTACTTCATAGCCGCCATCTTCTCTGATCATCCAATACATCACATTCAGCGGAAAGCTGTTTTTGATTGTTTCTATCACGGCATTGCGTTGCTTTTCCTTGTACACAAACTCACGCTGATATTTTGGACGAATATCAAGTTTGCCGTCGTAAGCCACAACGCCCTCCTCGGCGCCATCTTTATAGCCAACTATTACTTTGCGGATTGTAATTTTATGCAGATCAATTTTCATATTATTTTTTAACTTTCTTATTTTTTACAATAATTCTAAAATAGGTATATTTGCCATTTATTGATAAATCTTTATTATCATTGCCTTTTCTAAATCTTACAATTTTAAACTGTTCAGGATTATATTTATCGATAAAAGTAATTGGTACGCCGATATATCCAGCATAATCATAAGGAATATCTGTGTATTTGTTTACATTAATTGCATCATAATTATCATATTTTGGGTACTCTTCGGGTTTATATTTTTTATAAAGAGTAATGTCTTGCTTATGTTTTTCAACTTCAAGATTTGTAAATCAACACGATGTTGAAACTCGCGCAATTTTTTTGCCACTTTTGTCAATATGATGAAAATGTTCCCAATCATCTGGCACTACAAAAAACATACCAACATTAAAATTGGTGTAGCCTGTGCGAAATTTATCTTCTTTAATTAATTTAAAAATCTCTTTATAAGTTAGAGAATTCGTGTTGCCTATAATCAAAAACTTTTTTTCATATTCCACAAGCTGAGCGACGTATTCACGAAATAGAGAAAATGGTGGATTGGTCACGACGATATTTGCCTCCTTTAGTAATTCAATACATTCCTTGCTACGAAAATCGCCGTTACCGCGCAGGGAGGTTGCGGTGTTTCTGTCGTGCTTTAACAGATACTCTACATCGTCAATGTTAACTGCGCCGTCGCCGTCGGTATCCGGTACTTCTTTGATTTCTATTTTAAACGGCTCTTTGCCCGATGGTTTTAGCCCCTCTACTTCAAACAACGGAAGCTGTCCACCGACAATCGGCGATTTTACATAACTCGTCGTGATGAGTTTCTTCAATCCAAGCGCATTGAAATTAGCGGCAAAGTATTTGAAAAAATTGCTCTCAAATGGATCATCGCAATTACAATAGACAACCTTGCCCCGAAATTGGTCCTTGTAATGTTTAAGTTCGTTTTCAATATCAACAAGCTGGGTATAAAACTCGTCTTTCTTCGCTTGGCTTGCCTTATGTAAATTTTTATTTAAAGATTTGGTTTTCATAAAATTATTTAAATAATTTAGCCACCTCGCAATTATGCCGCATTGGCATAAACGGGGCGAGCCGGTGAGTTCTAGTATTTTCTTTTATTTACTATACTAAAAATCCACCCGAAATTCAAGCGGATTTGATAATATAAAACCCGCAAGCGTGAGATGCCTGCGGGCGAAGCGTTGGGTCTGAAAATCGGCATTAGAGCAAGCCGGCTAATCGATCGTAGAGATCGGGCAGCTTTTCGATTCGGTCCCATTTGTTTTCACGCATAATATTGAGAATATTTTCCGCGAGAAAAAAGATAATGAGTCTGGCCGCCTCTTCATAGCTCATAACGCGCTTGATTTTATAATTTACACCGTCCCAATCCAAAACGCGGTCAATGCCGAACACAAGTTCGTGCATCAGATTGGATTTGTTAAGCGAGGCAATAAAATCAGTCGCGTCAAGAAGCGGCGGCACTTTTTTCAAAAACAAACTGGTATCGCTCACGGTGAAGCAGTCATCAGGCACGCCGTCTATTGCAGTCCCATGGGCCATCATATTGGCGTATAAGATATCGCCTTCATCGTCGTCGTACTCAAAATCGGCTTCTCTCAATATTCTCTTTGAAGCTTTTTGCGCGAATTCTAAAATGATATTCGCCTTGTGTTTCGATCGTTCTACGGCGCTTGTGTCTTTTGGTATACTTCGAAGCTCGGATATTAAATAGCTGATTGTCTGACTTATCATGTCTTTCCCCTTTCATGTTTGTCGGTTTATTGTGTGTTTTTCTACTCCCCAATTATCAAAAAATGATTGATTTGCAAAATTTAAAGAACTGTCCATTACCTGCATATTAGTATGTTTGTCCGCAGCTGTCAATATGAAAAATCCACTCCGGATTCAAGCGGATTTGAGAGTTGACAAAGAGGCGTTTTGTACAGCGCCTCGCTTTTTTTTGAAATCGCGCAATCCTTGCCGCATTACTCGCCCAAGAATTCTCCGGATTGATGTCCCCATAATTCGGCATAAAGGCCTTTTTGCTTAATTAGATCATCGTGAGCGCCGTCTTGGATGATTTTCCCTTCTTTCAGGACAATGATTCTGTCCAGATGTTTTATGGTGGAAAGACGGTGCGCGATCACCAATACTGTTTTATTCTTCATTAATTCCAGTAAGCTTTCCTGAATGTATTTTTCAGACTCCGAATCCAGAGAGCTCGTCGCTTCGTCCAGCAGCAATATTGAGGATTTTTTAAGCAACGCGCGGGCGATGGCGACGCGTTGCCTTTGCCCGCCGCTTAATTTAATGCCGCGCTCGCCCACCAGAGTCTGATAGCCGTGCGGCAATTTGGTTATGAATTCATCGGCATGCGCCAATTTGGCGGCTCGGACGACATCGGCTTCCGATGCGCCGTCATTTCCATACGAAATATTTTCAAACAATGATCGGTGGAAAAGCAAAGGCTCCTGCGGCACATAAGCGATCGCGTCTCGCAAAGATGATTGGGTAATCTTGCTGATATCCTGGCCGTCTATGGCGATTTCGCCGGACTGCAAGTCAATAAACCGCAAAAGAAGTTTTACGATTGTCGTTTTGCCGCCGCCCGAAGACCCGACCAGACCGACTTTTTGCCGGCTTTTGATATCCAGATTGAATTTGTTCAAAAAAAGATTTTTCTCGTCCTGATCGCCGTCATTGTATTTGAAATTCACTTGATTGAATCGGATATCGGCATCGGTGATTTGTAGATGGCGCGCATCCGGAGCGTTTTGGACAAGAGGCGGACTGATCAGCAATTGAGTGAATTCGGACGCTTCGCTGATGGATGATTCAATATTCCTGTAGACTTTATTAATTTCCCAAAATATTCTCGTGATCAGAGAATAATATGAGAAGACGACAACGATTACTCCGGCCGGAAGTCCCAACCATTGCGTAAAAAAGACAGCCGCTATCAATCCCGTAACATTGGTTATAACATAAATCGGCGAAATAATCGTATCAAATTTGAGATTTTGAAAATCCGCCGCCTTTTTATATTTATCGGCATAGTCATTTGCGTAATTGCCGTAAATAGCGGACTCTTGCTTTTCTTTGGCAAACGATTTGACGGCCAAAATATTAGTCAGAGAATCGGACAATCGGCCGACCATCCGGCTTCCGGCTTCGTGGCGCATCGCGACCAATTTTGAGCGCCGGCGGACAATCGGAAGAGCAATGGCTATTGTCAGAGCAATCCAAAAAATCAATACGAAAGGAATCCAAGGGGAATATGTCCATAAAATCACAACCGCGAATATAATCGGAAAAATATTGGTGGTGATATTGAAAAGCATGGTATCGGAAAATATTTCAAAACTCCGAGAAAACGCCATAGCTTTTTTGCTCAATGAGCCCACGAAATTATTGGCGTAGAAATCATAATCGCGCTCCACCAGCCTTCGGAAAGCCGTTTTGCACAAATTATTTATCCCCCGCGCTTCCAGCTTGATGAGATAATGGAGTCCGATACGCCAAAGAATTTCTCCAAAAAGCCACGATCCGCCGAGGAGCGCGATATAGACGCCGGCCGTGCTTAGCGAGATTTCATTTTGCTCAATGAAAATATTTATAATCTTCGCCACAATCAAAGGCGGCACAAAAAATACGAATATTGAGCCGATGGCCGGAGTAAAAAATGCGGCGATTGCGATCCGGGGATGAGTCCGGTATTGCCGCCAATAATCGCTCAAGACCTGATTTACGGATTGGCGGGTAATGATTTGTTTGTTCATACTAAGCATGACTTAATCGCTGAAAATCAAATATAGCAAAAAATCGCTTTAAATTCAAGCATTGAGATTGATTCTTCGCGGAAATTGGTATATAATTTCCCTATTGTTTTTCTATGAAATTTTACAATACTCTGACGCGGAAAAAACAAATTTTTAGACCACTGAATAAATCAATGGTTGGATTTTATTCGTGCGGACCGACTATTTACAATCACGCGCATATCGGAAATTTGCGCGCTATGATTTTTTACGATTTGCTGAAAAGGACGCTTTTGTGCGGCGGATTCAAAGTCAAACACATAATGAATATTACGGATGTGGAAGACAAGACAATCCGCGGCGCGCGCGAAATGGGCATTTCCTTGGAAAGTTTTACTGGTGCTTATGACAAATCTTTCAAGCAAAATTTGAAAGATCTTAATATTCTCGCGCCCGACCATTATCCTTATGCCACGAATTACATCAATGAAATCATTGATTTGATTAAGAAGCTTTTGGAAAAAGGATTGGCGTATCAAGGAAAAGATGAATCCATTTATTTTGATATTTCAAAGTTTAAAAAATATGGAAAGCTGTCTCGCTTGAAATCCAGAACAATTAAGGAAGGCGCGCGCGTAGCGCTGGACGAATACGGCAAAGAGCAAGCGTCCGATTTTGTGCTGTGGAAAGCCTGGAAGCCGGAAGACGGCGATGTTTTCTGGCATTCGCCTTGGGGAAAGGGACGGCCCGGCTGGCACATTGAATGTTCGGCGATGGCGCTCAAAAATCTCGGACAAAGCTTTGATATTCACGCCGGCGCGGTAGACCTCATATTCCCCCACCACGAAAACGAGATCGCTCAAAGCGAAGGCGCGACCGGAAAGCCGTTCGTAAAATATTGGCTTCATCTTGAGCATTTGCTTATTAATAAACAAAAAATGTCAAAGTCGTTCAAAAACGATTTCAAGCTGAACGATATTATTGAGCGCGGATTCAATCCCCTGGCTTTCCGCTATCTTTGCCTTACCGCGCATTACCGCGCCAAGCTGAATTTCACTTGGGAGTCGCTCAAAGGAGCCGAGGAATCGCTTAATAATCTTTATGATTTCGTTAACGACGAGAATAGTCAAGGAATTGACAAAAAAGATGTTACTAAAGAAGTTAAAAAAATAGCCGCGCTTAAAAACGAATTTAAAAAAGCGCTGGACGATGATCTGGGCACCCCTCGCGCTTTAGCGGTCGCTTGGAAGTCCGTACATTTGGCTAATAAAAAGGAGATTTCAAAAAAGGCCGCCCGGGATCTGCTTTTTGATTTTGACCGAGTCTTCGGCCTCGGGCTCGCCGATCAGATAAAAAGCAAAAAAGAAGATATTCCGGAACAAGCGAAAAAATTGGCGGTTGACAGAGAACAAGCGAGAATTGAAAAAAATTTCGCCAAAGCGGATGAGATCCGGCGGCGACTTTTGAATGAATTTAAATTGCAAATTGAAGACACGCCGTCGGGCGCCAAATTAAAAAAAATAACAAACTAGCGATTATGATAAAGTTCTTCAATAAAATGCTTCGCAAGTCCTTTGATTATTCTTTATATTTGCTTACCCTGGCGTTTGTAAGCACAATTTTGATAGTGCGAACATTGGTTTGGTCCGTTGAATCCCAGCACTTTCCGAATGAAATATATTTATTCATAGGCAATACGCACATCCACCACTATACTTATGGCTTTCTCATTATCAGTCTGGCGGTGATAATGATCAGCGTTATGCGCGAACTTAACCAAGTGATGCGTAATTTCTTGGCGCTTCTTTTTGGCGTCGGTTTGGCGCTGATTACCGATGAATTCGGAATGTGGGTCG
Source organism: Patescibacteria group bacterium (assembly GCA_004298615.1). Lineage (GTDB taxonomy): Bacteria > Patescibacteriota > Patescibacteriia > SCPX01 > SCPX01 > SCPX01. Next base: position 44,320 of record SCPX01000059.1, read on the forward strand.
CTTTTAATAAAGACTATTGGAATCTGACAAGCAAGTTAGCGATTTTTTTAACTATCGCTATACTCTTGATCGCTTCCTGGATACTAAGCATAAAAGAAAAAAGGCGATAGTTTATTTAGGCGGCGCGGCTTCGTTTTTCAATTTAAAATATTCATCAAAAATATCGCGGGCCACCGGCAAGGCCGAAACATATCCTTCCCCGCCATTCTCTACCATCACCGCGACCGCGATTTCCGGATCGGAATAAGGCGCAAAAGCGATAAACCAGCCGTGCGGATTGCCGCTCGGGGCTTCAGCCGTTCCGGTCTTGGCGGCCGCCTCGTACGATTCGCCGCTTAGAGCCCTTCCGCTGCCGGAGAGCACGGTCTGCCGCATTCCTTGGCGGACCGTATCAAGAGCCGAAGCATTGACAGATATTTTTTCCGGCTCTATTTGCCGGTTCATTTCAATTATTTTGCCGGCGCGCTGATCCAAATATCCTTTCACCAAATGCGGCTGGTAAATAATGCCGCCATTGGCAATGGCGGCTGTCACTAAAGCCATTTGCAAGGGCGTCACCAATAAGTCGCCCTGTCCGATTGAGAGATGATAAGTGTCGCCAATGTACCATTTTTCTTTTTTTACGGTTCTTTTCCAGGAAGGATCGGGTACCAGCCCGGCCGCTTCGCCCGGCACATCAATTCCGGTTTTCTCTCCCAGGCCGAAAAGCTTCATATACGATCCGAGTTTTTCTACGCCTAATCCTTTGAAATTATCATAACCGCCGCCCACGGTGTAAAAAAATGTATTCACCGATTCGGCAATGGCTTTTTTGACATCAGTTAATCCGTGACCGCCAGCTTTCCAATCAGGAAAAAATGACGAGCCGATTCTCAATCCACCGACGCTTAAGATAGTCGTCTTTGGCGTGATTATTCCCTCATTCAAAGCGGCCGCCGCTACCAACGGCTTGATTGTGGAACCGGACGGATAAATCCCGGAAATGGCGCGAAAAAGCAAAGGACGATCAGGACTTTGAAATAAATATGCCCGATCCTGTTCGGTTAGTCCCGTAATAAAGCTGTTATTATCGTAAGACGGCAGATTTGCCAAAGCAATTATCTCGCCGTTTTTGGGATTCAGCGCTACTGCCGATCCGGCTTTGGCGCCGACTTTCTTAATGCTGCCACTTAATGATTCAAAAGCCTTTTTCTGGACGCGCGCGTCAATCGAGGTGATTAAATCCTTGCCGGCCAGCGCCAGAGTTTCGGAAATTACTTTTTGCTCCCTTCCCATTGAATCAACTTCAATCCTTTTCCAGCCGTAAAGGCCGCGCAGATCATTTTCATAAACATATTCCAATCCGGATTTTCCAATGGAATCGGATTTCAGGTATCCGGATTCCGCGGGCGCGTGCGGCAGTCTGTCCCATTCAGTCTGACTTAATTTTCCGATATAGCCGACAGAATGCGAAATAACTTCTTTTTCCGGATAATTCCGGCGTGCGGCGGGCAATACTTCCATGCCAGAAAAAGATCCCAAATTTTCCATCAGACTCAAAGCCGCTTGATGGCTCACTTCTTCCAGTAATACCACTGATTGGTACGACATTCGGATTTCATCTTTTTCAAAAATCTTTTCCAGCCGACCGAGAATTTCTTCTTTCGGCACTGCCAAAATGGATGATAATCTTTCAGCTGTTTCGGCGAATTTTTCCTTTTCCGGAAAATCTCCCGGAATGACAATCACTTGCTCCGCCGGAATATTTTTTGCCAATGGGATGAGATTGATATCCAGAATTTCTCCGCGTCTGGCCGGAATCACTATTTCCCTGATGCGGTTTCCTTCGGCAATGGCACGCCATTTATTTCCCTCTATAATTTGAAGTTGGGCCGTGCGAAAAATTATCGCGCCCAAAGCAATGGCGACGGCCGCAAAAACAATAATAAACCGCGAAAGGCGTACGGTTTTTGAGATGGGCTGGCGCGAATTGTGCTCCCAGACCACATCTTCGGCTTGCACCTCGTGCCGCATCAATTTCATTTTCGTGCGTAGAGATTCTCCGATAAAATCTTCAAAAAATTTATTCTTTGATGCCATAACCCGAATTTAACGAAAAATAAAAAATCTCTCAAACAACCGCTTTTTGGCCGCGTTATGCGCCCATAAGAATAGCAGCGATAAAATTATGTTGCAAAGAACAACGATCGGAAATATCCGGATATCAGAGAGATCGTAGACGGTTTGAGTAAAATCGGAAATCAGATTCCCCGACAATGCCGACAAAATTATCAAAGACAGGCGGTAAACGGCCGTAGCGCCGGCAATGTTTAAAATAAAAGCGGCCCAGCGATTCAATTTCAAAAGCTGATTTTTCAAAAGGTACGCGGAAAAAAGCGACGCAAAAAGAGCGGCCATCTGAATGCCCGGATCGATATTTGAGAGCATTTCTAAATATAATCCGGCGACCAAGGTCAGCCCGGCAATAAATGCCGTTTTTTTATTGAGAAAAATCAATACGCTGAAAAAAATTACGGCTGCGTCCCACAGGCGCGGCGGTAAAAAAATCGCGGCAACCGCAAAAAGGACGGAAAAAAATACAAACGCCATTATATTTAAAATAAATTTCCGCATAAATTTCAATAAACCATTACCGTATCAAAGTCAAAAAAACGAACCAGCGGATCAACTGATGCTTCTTGGAAAAGATCGCGCGCCGATGTCTCAATGCGGCGAATCGTGCCGATAGGGAAAATCAATGTCGGATTATCGGCCTTGGGCCTCGTCGCGATGATATCGCCGGCGGCGATTTTATCGGATTGAGGGATAAATTTCAATTTGAGCGACGTGCCGTGCGAGCCTTCGATTATTCCTTCCGGCCGCATGGCCGTCAAATCATTTGCTGAAGCGCTTTGGCTGATGGCCGCGATGCGAAAACGGGAATCGGTAATAATCATCACTTTGGCTGACGCTTCCAGGACTTGAGTGACGCGACCGACCAAAGCGCCGCCGGGCGAAACCACAAAATCATCAACCGCTACATTGTCCCGCCTTCCTTTATTTATGATGAAATCGCTTGAAAAAATCGTGCCGCTTCGGAAAATCTTGGCCAGCGACTTGGGAGATTCCTTATCCTTGGCGTATTGCAAAATTTTTCTCAATTCTTCATTTTCCCGCTCCAAAGCGCCAAGCCGGGTATTGTCGTATGTCATTTTTTCAATCCGCTCCTGAAGCTTTGCCGCCTCTTGGCGGAAACGCGCTCCGGAGAATATTCCATCCGCAAACCTCTGCCCTTCAATAAACGCTCGCTGAAAAGGCTCTAGAAAAGAAAAAATATATGACGATTGGACTGATTCTAACAACTTAATTTTAAAAGGATTGAAAATAAAAAAAATCAGGAGCAATGCTCCCCCGATAAGCCAGATTGAGACTTTTTTAAATCTGCGCGCCATAATGCGTTTCGTTTAGCGCGATGAGCCGGATTTTGTCCCGGGGATCAATACTGAAGCGAGGCGATCCAGATCTTCCACCACAATGCCCGTCCCCCGCGCCACCGATGTGAGAGGATCGTCAGCCGCGTAAACCGGAATTTTTATTTCGTCGCGAATCGCTTCAGGCAAGCCGCGCAGCATGGCCCCGCCGCCGCTCAAAAGCACGCCGCGCTGATATATGTCGGCTACCAATTCAGCCGGAGTTTTTTCAATCGTATCCTTGATTGTTTCTATCATCAGTCTTACCGTTCGTTTTAGCGCTTCCCTAACATGCTCATCGGTCAGGATGACTTCCCGCGGCAGTCCGGTTATCACATCGCGGCCGCGGACGGCGATTTCCAATTTTTCCGGAAGATTAACAGCCGATCCGATTTTTATTTTGGCTTCTTCGGCGGTTCGTTCGCCCAAGAAAATATTGAATTCTTCTCTGGCGAAATTGATAATATCGTCGGTCATTTCATTGCCGGCGATTTTTATTGATTTGGCCGTCACCACTCCTCCCAAAGAAATCACGGCAATATCAGTCGTGCCGCCGCCGATATCAACCACCATGCTGCCCATAGCGTCCTGAATCGGCAAACGGGCGCCGATAGCTACGGCCACCGGCTCTTCAATCAAATGCACTTCGCGCGCTCCGGCGTTTAAGACCGCGTCTTCCACCGCTTTTCTTTCCACTTCGGTGACTTCAAGAGGAATTCCTATCACCACGCGCGGCCGGGGCATCAGGGCGAATGTTTCCCGATGAATCCGGTCAATAAAATACTTGATCATTTTTTCGGCTATTTCAAAATCGGAAATCACCCCGTCGGCCAAAGGGCGGGCGGCTACGATATGGGCCGGCGTCTTGCCGATCATATGGTTGGCCATCTCCCCGATCGCCAAAATTTCATCGGTCCGCGTATTTATGGCAACGACCGACGGTTCATTTATGACAATCCCCTTGTCTTTCACATACACCAAAGTATTGGCCGTGCCAAGGTCAATGCCCATATCTTGGGAAAATCTTCCAAAAATTCGTGAAAGCATATTTTATGAAAATTTTCAATTCCCGCTAATTTTACTTGGTATTTTCATCTTTGTCAACCGTATAAATCACCACCCAAACGCTTCTCTAAACACTCTGACTATATCATTTCCCCAGCGAGCGATATCGCGGTATGTGATGAGCACCACTAAAGCCATTAATAAAATAAATCCTACTGTGTGGCTCAAATTTTCAATTCTGGAGTGAACGGCTTTTCCCCGTATTTTTTCTATAATCAAAAACAGGAAGCGGCCGCCGTCCAGCGCGGGAAACGGTATGAAATTAAGAATTGCCAGATTAAGCGACAAGACTACGGAAAATTGCAAAACATAAATAAATCCAAGCTTTACGACCATGCCGGTATAGACAGCGATGCCGATCGGTCCGGAAATATCCGCCGAAACTCCTTTGCCTGTAAAAAGACGGGCAAAAAGATCGTAATATCCGTTGAGAATGGCGCCGATCAGAGAAATAGTGGAACTAAATCCTTTGACAATTGAAGTGTGGACGGGATATGACACAAAAGCCACTTCAGACAAATTGACTCCCATCACGGCCCGATCTTCGCCTTCAATAATTTTCGGCACAAGACTTGACTCTCCTTCAATCTTTCCTCTCAAATAACCTACCTTGATTCCGTCGCGATGCTCATTGACATACTTTTGGACATCATCAATAGTTTTTATTTTAATGCTGTCCAGCGACACGATCACATCGCCCGGCCGGAAAATTCCGTCAGCCGGATACCCTTTTTCCACTTCCAAAATCTGAACTTGGGGATTTTTAATTTTGGCAAAGTCGCTATCCGATAAGTCTCTTACATCTTGCGGCATTCCGATCATCAAGGCGGCCACCAATAAAACAAAAGCGAGCACCACATTCATCGTCACTCCGGCGGCCAAGACTATCCCTCTTTGCCAAATGGGCCGTACAGCGAAACTGTCCGGATCTTTTAGATTTTCTCCGCTTTCGCCTTTGATTTTCACAAACCCGCCGAGAGGAAACCAATTCAGCGAATAAATCGTCCCGCCATCCGGATCACCAACCCCTCGCGCGCTTAGAAATTTCCAAATGCCTGTTTTTAATTTTTGCATGCCGAACACGCGCGGCGGAAAACCAAATCCGAATTCCTCGGCTCGTATGCCGAAAATACGCGCGGCAAAAAAATGCCCGGCTTCATGGACGAGCACCAAAACGGCTAAAATTACGATAAATACTCCGATCGTGGTCAAAAGCATAAACTAGATTGTCATTATTTCTTTTTCTTTCGCCTCCAATAATTCTTTTATCCTGGCATTCATCAGGTCCACCGAATTCTGGACTTCTTTTGATTTTTGAAAAAATTGGTCTTCGGTCATATCGCCTTTTGATTTTTCTTCCTTAAACGCTTTCAATATTTCGTCCCGCACGCGCCTTATTCCCACGCGAGCGGATTCCGTGGTTTCCATCAATTGCTTGATCAAAAGCTTCCTTCTTTCCTCAGTCATGGCCGGCAGTACCAGGCGGATTACCGATCCGGAAACATTGGGGGTCAATCCGATATTGGAGGCGATAATGGCTTTTTCAATTTCTTTAGCGATATTTTTATCCCACGGCTCAATCTGCAAGACTTTCGGCTCGGGCACGCTAATGGCGGCCAGCTCTCTCAATTTCATTTTCGCGCCATAACTCTCCACTTCTATATTATCAACGATCGCCGGATTGGCCCGTCCGGTGCGCACCGTGGAAATAGCATGAATATAATGATCTATGATTTTTTGAAATTCTTCCTGATGTTTGGTTGACATAATAAATTAAATAGGATTAATTAAAAAGGCGATAATGGACTTTTTTTCTTTTGAACCGGCTTGGTCGTGCCCATCCAAATTTTCCCTGCGTCATTCGGATTGATTCCCAAGGCGGTCGGCTGGCGCGATGACGGAAGGGAGCGGGTGATCCATTCGCTTCCGTTATTGAAAGTTTTGTAAAAATTGGAAGCCGTGCCGTAATATATTTCGTCAAAATCATAAGGATTGGCCGCCAATGAAAGTATTTTTATTTCCCCGGGCTTGGTCAGAAGATTGACTTTCTCCCAAGTTGCTCCGCCGTCATTGGTGCGCATCAATCCGTAAGCTGAAGCGTATAATATGATTGAAGACATTCTGGCGTGCGGTAGTAATGATCCGGCCGAAAGGCTACCGGGAAATTTCTTGGCGGTTTCTTTGGAAATCAGTTCCGTCCAAGCAGTGCCGCGATCCGCCGATTTGAATATGCCGCTGTTTGGGGTGACGGCGATCATAAAGCTCGGATCATTCGGATGAAAAATGATATCGCGGATTTCCGCCTTGGCGGCCTGGCTCGGCAAGGCTCTCCAACTCGCGCCGCTGTCGTCGCTTTTTAAAATCACGCCATTTGATACTCCAGCATAAATTTGCCTTGGATTAAAAGGGTCCACAGACACCGCGGTGATTGAATATCCGGAAACGGCCTGCGTGTAGACTACTGTCCAAGTCGCTCCGGCATCGCTAGATTTCTTGATTTGACTACCCAGCCCGACATAAAGAATTTGCGTTGAAGTCGGATCAAGTCCGATCGCTTGTACGGATCCCGACGAAGCCAATATCGGCTTCCAGCTTTCTCCTGAATCAAGCGATACTTGCATTCCGGCATTGGATGTCCCCAAGTAAATATTTTTTGAATCAAGCGGATGAAATAAAATTTTGCTGATATTGGCATTGCTGATGGTTTGGGTTTTTTTCTTAATGATTCCGGCAAACACTTTTTGCTTCCAAGTCTCGCCTTTGTCATCCGAAGAATAGATTCCCCCGTCTTGGACTTTTTTCGCCCCAAAACTAAGCGTGATGCACCCCTGTCCCATAAAAACAAAAGCGGCGAACATTAAAACGATTATGGATATTTTTTTTGATTTCATTATCATAAAATTTAATTTAAATTCCAAATAAATTGCTCAAAAGCGAGTCTGGGCGCGATATTTCTTTTCATCATTTGAATCAATTCAAACAATCCTTTACTCATTTTTGCCAAATTAGGCGTTGATTTTATATCAGATTTAAAGGCCGGGGGCGATTCGTTTATTCCCAGCTTCTCGTACACCGACCATTGAGCCGCGGCCAAAATGCTATTGGCGAATTTTATGCCGCTATTTTGCTGTTCAATAAAACTCATTGACTTGCTAAAAATATCGTAAAGCATTTTTAATCGCTCGTTTTTCGGGCTTTTCAAAAACAGAAGCGCCTTGGAATAATCTTTTTCAGCCGACTCAAGCAATGTTTTATCGGCGATCAAACTCCTGGCTAAATCTATTTTACCGGATGCCAAATGCGCCGCGTTCTTAACTGAGTTCGCGGATACTCCGGGATATTCGCGCTCCAGACACGCGATCATTTCACCGATTGAAATATGAGCCAATCTTATGTTCAAAAGCCGAGAACGCAAAGTGGGTAATAGCGAATCCGTAAAATCGGCAATCAAAATAATAATTGCCGACTTGGGCGGCTCCTCCAAGACTTTTAAAATGCTGTTTTGCGCGTCAGCCGAAAGGCTGTGAGCGTCGCAAATCACCGCTATATTGCGATCGGAAATAGACGGCGCCAAATATATTCTCTCTCTCATTTCGCGCATCTTTTCTATGCCGATATTTTTTTCTTCCGGATCTTTTACCACTTTGTAAACATCCGTGTGATTATCATTCGCAAACAATACGCAATTGCGGCATTGGCCGCAAGCAATGCCGTCTTTTTTTTCACACAAAAGCGCTTGGACAAAAAAATCAACCAGACGATTTTTTCCAATTCCCTTTGGTCCGAAAAAACCGTAAGCGTGGGA
>SCPX01000060.1 GCA_004298615.1 Patescibacteria group bacterium
CAAGCGAAAACAGAAATCTTATGGCGCCGTACGCGATGCATTGGGAAGTTATGAAACGAGCCAAGGAAAAAGGATGTAAATGGTACAGCTTCGGCGCAATCAATGATTCCGACCTCGCAACCGTCACGCGCTTTAAACAAGGCTTCGGCGGCGAGGCCATTGATTTTGGCGGAAGTTATGATATGATATTAAATCCCATTTGGTATTGGCTGTACAATGCCGCGCGAAAATGGAAAAAATAAATTTGCTTCCGTAGTTCAATGGATAGAATATGGCCCTCCGAAGGCCGAGGTGCAGGTTCGATTCCTGCCGGGAGCAATAAATTTAGGCGGGCCAGAAGGCCGAGATTGGGGTTCAATTCCTCATGAGGGAATATTGTTGCGCTAATGATTCGCGGTAAGCATGGTTGCCTAATCGCATTATTTGTGATAAGATTGCAGAATTAAATAAAGAGATGAAATAATATGAATTTATCAGAACTGGCCAGAAGATTAAGAATGCCGATTCCGGAATTGCGGGAGAAAATAATCGCCCTTGGTTTTGATGTGGGCGCAAAGGCGATCAAGGTGGACAATCGCACGGCTCAAGAAATAATCCGGCGCATCAGTCAAGAGCGGACCCAAGTCCGCAAACAATTTGTCATCCAGCAAGCGGCGAAACTTAGAGAAGAAAGAGAAGGCAGCCAGCCTTCGGAAATCACCATTGCCCAGACAATTACGGTGCGCGATCTGGCGACTCTTTTATGCACTCATGTTTCCGATGTCATGTCGGTCTTGATGAAAAACGGCGTACTCGCGACATTAAATGAGCGGATTGATTTTGATTCGGCTTCAATCGTGGCTATGGATTTTGGCGTGAAAGTCCTTCCCAAAACCGAACCTAAGCCGGAAGAAATCAATGCCGCTCCGGCGGAAACAAAAGCCGGCACTACTATTCCCCGCCCGCCCGTGGCCGTGGTCATGGGGCATGTGGATCACGGGAAAACCACGCTTTTGGACACAATCCGAAAGACCAAAGTGGCCGAAGGCGAAGCGGGCGGCATCACCCAGCACATTGGCGCTTACCAAGCAGAACACAACGGCAAAAAAATCACTTTCATTGACACGCCCGGGCACGAAGCATTTTTAGCCATGCGTTCGCGCGGCGCGCAAGCGGCCGATCTTTGCGTATTGGTGGTGGCGGCCGATGACGGAGTAAAACCGCAAACCGAAGAATCAATCAAAATAATCCAAAAAACCAATCTGCCGTTTGTCGTGGCCGTGAATAAAATGGACAAGCCGGGTGCGGATATTGACCGGGTAAAAAGAGAATTGTCCAACTTGGGAATAATGCCCGAGGAGTGGGGCGGAAAAAATATTTTCGCGCCCTTGTCAGCCAAGACAGGCGAGGGAATTTCCGAGCTTATGGAAAATCTTTTTCTTTTGGCCGATGTGGAGCGGGAAAGGCGGCAAATATACGGCGATCCGAAAGATCTGGCGCGCGGCATTATCATTGAAGCGCATCTGGACAAAGGCGAAGGCGTAGTGGCGACGGCGCTCATCCAAAACGGCACTTTGCGCCAGGGCGATTGGGTGACCATCGGATCAATTGTCGGAAAAATTAGAGCAATGAAAAATTTTGCCGGCCATTTGCTCAAAGAAGCCGGGCCGTCCACTCCCGTCCGGGTTTTGGGACTCAAGGAAGTTCCGGCCGTAGGCGATATTTTGGAATCGTCTCAAGATATGAAAGAAATGAAAAAACAATTGAAAGCTCGGGAGCTTGAGCATTTGCGCCTCAAATCCTTAATCAAGCAAACAGCCGAATCAAAAGTAAAAAAATTGAGCCTGATCATCCGCGCCGATACTTTGGGCAGCCTGGAAGCCATTATTGAATCGCTCCTTAAAATCAAACACGAAGAAGTGGCCATCGCCATCGTGGACAAAGGGCTGGGCAATATCACCGAGAGCGATGTGGTGAGCGCCGCCGGAATCGGGGCGAAACTCATCGGCTTTAATGTGAAAGCCACGCCCGCGGCCAAAGAAATCGCAATAATGAAAAATACCGAACCCCGCACCTACGCCGTAATTTACGAATTAATTGATGATATTAAAAAATTACTGGAAGATCTCATTCCTCCGGAAATCATCCAGACTGCTTTGGGCAAGGCCCGCGTGCTCAAAATTTTCAAATCGGACGCCTCAACGGTAATCGTCGGAGCGCAAACGATTGACGGGGAATTGAAATCTGATGAAAAATATTTCTTGAAGCGCAGGGGGGAAATCATAGATTCCGGATTGGTCCAGGAATTAAGAAGCGGAGCCAATGTGGTGGATAAAATCCAAAGCGGCAGCGAATGCGGCCTGAAATTGAAATACCACATTCTGCCGCAGATTGACGATGAAATAGAAGTGTTCCACGAAGAACAAAAGAAAAGAACTTTGGAGGGATAAAACCCTTATGTCAAAAAGAATTGAACAAATCAACGCTCTTTTACAGCAAATTATTGCTGAAATTTTTATAGAAAACATTGAATTTGAGCCCGGTATCCTGGCGACGATCACGCGCGTGGATACGGCCGCCGATCTTGGACATGCGAAAATCTTCGTAAGCGTCCTGCCGCTTGCCAAGAAAAAAGAAGCTTTGGATAAAATCAGAAAATCAATTTTTGAAATCCAAAAAATAGTTTTTTCAAAATTAAAAATAGCCCATGTCCCGCGCCTTCATTTTTTCACGGATGAAACGGAAGAAGAAGCCCAGCGCATAGAAGAGCTTTTGGACCAGATAAAAGAAGAGGACAAAGTATGACGGAAATTTCCATAAACGAATTCCGGCAATTCAAAGACCGCATGGACAAAGCGAAAAAAATTCTTTTGGTCGTCCATAAAAAGCCGGACGGCGATACCTTGGGCTCGGCGTGCGCTTTGGGAGGTTATTTAAAAAAACTTGGAAGGGATTTTAAAATTTTTTCCGCCAGCCCTCTGCCGGCTGATTTTGAATTTCTGCCGTTCACCGATCACATAACCGGCGACGCAAATGCTTGGAGTAAAGATTTGGATTTGATAATTATTCTGGATTCTTCCAATCTCAAATACGCCGGCGTGGATGAAGAAATTTCCCGATTAAGTCCAAAGCCTTTCTTGATAAATATTGATCATCACGCGTCAAATTCTTTATTTGGCGATCTGAATTTCGTGAAGTCCGACGCGGCTTCCACCACGGAAATCATTTACGGCTTTTTCCGCGATTTGCACATTCCGCTTGATTCGGAAATCGCTACCTGCCTTTTAAACGGAATGATGACAGACACGATGACTTTTCACAACGCGGCCACCACCGCTTCGGTCATTGAGGCGTCTTCCCGCCTGCTGGCCCACGGCGCCAAATTCCGCGATATCAGCCGGCATATTTTCTTTAATAAGAATCTCTCCGTTCTAAAACTCTGGGGCAAGGCCCTGGCCAATCTGTCCGCCGATAATCCCTGGAATATCGCCGTCACATTTATCACTCAAAAAGATCTGAAAGAAGCGGGCTTGGAGGAAAACGAATCCACCGGCTTGGCGAATTTCTTAAACACGCTGGACGCCCGAGCCGTGATGGTTTTGACCGAACAATCGGACGGGACGCTCAAGGGGAGTCTCCGCACCACGCGCGAAAATGTCGATGTGATGAGTTTGGCGAAATTTTTCGGCGGCGGCGGGCACAAAAAAGCCGCCGGCTTCACCATTAATGGAAAGATTGAAAAAACGGCCAACGGCTTTAGGGTGGCCTGACCCTTGCAGAGGGATTTTTTTTATGCTAAGATTGATGCATATTTAGATTAACTAATCGCAACTTTCCTCTAAAACCAGAAAATATGGAGCAAATAGCCAATTTTATTCAAATCAAATCAGCCTCTTTTGATAAAACGGGGTTATTTGCCTTTTTGGATTGTTGCGGTTTATCAAAGGATTCCTATGGAATTTTCGCAAATTCTTTTTATCATAATCGCTCTGGCGGCAGGGGGAGCGATCGGTTATGTAGCGCGTAAAATCATCGCGCAAAAATTATTCGCCAATATCGAGCAAAAAGCGAATACCGTTCTTTCCGAAGCGCAAAATAAAGCCAAAGAAATGCAGTTGCAGGCCAAAGACAAGGCTATCGGCATTATTGATACGGCCAAACGCGAAGAGCGGGAGATGCGCTCCGAGCTGCAGAATATCCAGCGACGTTTGGAAAAACGCGAAGAAATGTTTGACCAAAAGCTTTTGAGCCTGGAAGACAAAAAAACCAAGCTGGAAGAAAAAGGCAAACAAATTGACGATATAAAAGGGCAGATCCAGAAATTGCACGACGAGGAAGTGGTCAAACTGGAAAAAATATCCCAGATGTCGCGCGACGACGCCAAACAATTGCTTTTGCAATCGGTTGAAACGGATGTCAAAGAAGAGGGCGCGCACCGTTTGCAAGAGTTGGAAAAAATGACCACCACCGAAGTGGAGACAAAAGCGCGGACGATTTTATCCACGGCCATTATGCGCTGCGCCGCGCCCCACACTTCGGAGACGACCACTTCCATCGTCACCATTCCTTCCGAAGATATGAAAGGCCGGATTATCGGCAAAGAAGGCCGTAATATCCGGGCCATTGAACAATTGACCGGAGTGGAAGTGATCATTGACGAAACGCCTCTGACCATTATCGTTTCCGGCTTTTCCGCCATCCGGCGCCAGATCGCCAAACGCGCCATAGACAAGCTCATCGGCGATGGACGGATTCACCCTGGCCGGATTGAAGAAATGGTGGAGGAATCAAAGCGGGAATTGGCCGAAGAAATGCGCAAAGCCGGAGAAGAAGCTCTTGAAGAAGCCGGCGTGGGATCGGTGGATCCCAAATTGGTCCAACTTTTGGGCCGATTGAAATTCCGCACCAGCTACGGCCAAAATGTTTTGCGTCATTCTTTGGAAGTGTGCCACATTGCCATGCTTTTGGCCAAAGAGATTGGAGCGAATCTGTCAGTCGTGCGCATCGGCGGACTTTTCCACGACATCGGCAAAGCGGTGGATCACGAAGTGCAGGGCGGACATCCGGAAATCGGATTCAATATAATGAAAAAATTCGGGTTTGCCGACGAGATCGCCTATCAATGCATCGGCCATCATGAAGACCGGCCAAAATCCGTGGAAGCCATGCTCGTCAAGGCCGCGGACGCCATCTCCGGCGGCCGCCCGGGAGCGCGCAAAGAGACTTACGAGCAGTATGTAAAACGGCTCACCGATCTGGAACAAATCGCTTCCCAATTCAAAGGCGTTGAAAAAACCTATGCCATCCAAGCCGGACGGGAATTGCGAGTGTTTGTCCAGCCCGAAGCCATAGACGATCTGGCCGCTTATAAATTAGCCAAGGACATCGCGATGAAAATCGAAGCCGAACTGGCCTACCCGGGGGAAATCAAAGTGACAATCATCAGAGAAACGAGAGTTATAGAATACGCGAGGTAAATTATAAACAAAAGAAAGGAGGTGGATTATGAATAAATTGGAACTAATCGAGCAATTGGCCGCCAAAGCCAATCTTTCGCGGCCGCAATCCGAGGGCGCCGTCAATGGCTTGGTTGAAATTATCACCTCAACCATCAAAGGCGGCGGCGAGGTGACCATCACCGGTTTTGGAACTTTTTCTTCAAAACGGCGCGAAGCCAGAATGGGCGTCAATCCCCAAAAACCGCAAGAGAAAATCCAAATTCCGGCCGTAGTGGTCCCCAAATTCAAAGCCGGAAAAACATTGAAGGATGCGCTGAAAAGCTGACGCGCCTCTTTTTAAAAACAAAATGTACATATAAAAAACCTCCAGACAAGCATTGTGGAGGTTTTTTATTTCCGTACTTTTGAAATTTATTCAATCATCTGTTTGGAAGTCGCGTACATCAAGGCCGTTTCTTTGGAAATCAATCCTTGGGCCGCCAATTGTTTGAGAGAATTATCCATCGTCATCATTCCTTCGGCCATTGAAGTTTGAATTATTGATTTGATCTGGGGAATTTTATTCTCACGGATGAGATTGGCCACGGCCGGATTATTGATCAAAATTTCGCGCGATGAGACGCGGCCGCCGCCCGTTTTCGGCAAAAGCTGCTGGGAAATAATGCCGCGCAAAGACAAAGATAATTGCAAACGAACTTGATTTTGCTGATGCGGCGGAAAAACATCAATAATGCGGTCTATGGTCTGGCTGGCGGATAAAGTATGGAGAGTGGCCAGCACCAAGTGTCCGGTCTCGGCCAGGGTGATGGTGGTGGCAATGGTATCCAGATCGCGCATTTCGCCGACCAGAATTACATTGGGGTCCTGGCGCACAATGTATTTTAAAGCATCGGGAAAAGACAACATATCGTCGGCCAATTGCCGCTGGGAGATTATGCTTTTTTTGGAATAATGCAAAAATTCAATCGGATCTTCCAAGGTAATGATATTCACGCTCCGTTCGTCATTGATTTGATTGATTATTGAGGCCAAGGTGGTAGATTTTCCGCAACCGGTCGGCCCGGTCACCAAGACCAATCCTTGATGAAGCCGGGAAAGAGAATACACGACTTGCGGGAGCATCAATTCTTCCATCGTGGGCAAAGATGTGGGAATCAGTCTGGCAGCCATGGCCGTATTCCGCCTTTCCCAATAGCAATTGATGCGGAATCGTCCCATATTTTCTATATCATAAGAAAGATCAATCTCTTTTTCCAGATTGAATTTTTCCTGCTGTCCTTTGGAAAGAGCGGAAAACACCAATTCTTTGGACAATTCTTCGTCCAGCACGGGAAATTTGTCCTGTAATAAAAGATTTCCGTCAATTCTGAAAACCGGCGGCCGTCCGACTACCAAATGGACATCGGACGCGTTTTTCTTTATGCATTCTTTAAAAATATCATCAATGGTCACTGACTTTGTCATATATTACTGTCATTATATCAAAAAATTTCAAAAAAATCAAGCCGTCTGAAGGCGAGTTCAACAATCTAACGCAACGGTTTAATTTACTATACAATAACTCATATTATGTTTAACATCATATCTATGTCTACTCCTTATGCGCGATTATCGTTTCAAGACCGCGAAGAAAT
>SCPX01000061.1 GCA_004298615.1 Patescibacteria group bacterium
ACCGGATATACGATCCGTCCTTGCGCCTTGTCTCTTTGCGCGCGCGCACCACCACGGCTTTGACGATTTCGCTTTTTTTAACCATTGAATGCGGCGTCGCTTCTTTAATCACGCAGGTAATGATATCGCCGATCCGGCCGTATCTTTTTTTATACCCGCCCATCACCTGTATGCACATCAATCGCCTCGCTCCGGTATTGTCGGCAGAAGTTAACATTGTCTTAAGTTGCACCATAAAATCAAAAAATATTATTTTACAATTTTCGCGAGTCTCCACCTTTTTTCTTTTGAGATGGGCCTAGTCCCGACAAACAAAACCACATTGCCGGTTTTCGCCTGTCCGTTCTCGTCATGCACTTTGAATTTCTTGGAAACGCGGTATTGAGTCTTGTATTTTTTATGCCACTTCATGGAATCGACTTTCACGACAATCGTTTTTGCCATTTTGTCGGAAACTACGACTCCTTGAAATACGCGCTGGATTTTTTTCTGAGCAATGGTCATAAATTATTAAAATTATTTCTTTTCGGTTTTTAACAAGGTTTTTATCCTGGCGATTGCTTTCCGCGCGACCGATATGTCGCTTACCTTTTTCAATTCTCCGGTAAGGGCTTTTTTCCGCAATTCGGCCAATTTTTGCCTCGTTTCAAAAAGCAGAGCGTTCAATTCTTGTCCGGTCTTTTGTTTTAATTCTTTAAAATCCATAAATTATTTTTCAATAAAAATAGTTCGAACCGGTAATTTGTATGCCGCGAGCTTCAAAGCGGTTTTCGCCACTTCCCGATCAATGCCGCCCATTTCAAACATTATCGCTCCCCTTTTGATCACCGCCACATAATGATCCACCGCGCCCTTGCCGCCGCCCATGCGCACTTCCGAACCTTTAAGCGTCACTGATTTGTCCGGGAAAATGCGGATCCAAATTTTTCCGCCCTTTTTGACTGATCTGGTCATCGCGCGCCTGGACGCTTCAATCTGCCGGCTGGTGATCCATCCATTGGTCTGCGCTTTCAGGCCAAAAGAGCCAAAAGCCAGTTCAGTTTTGCTGGTCGCGATTCCTTTGGAGCGTCCTCCGCGCTCGCGCATTATTTTTCTGTATTTTACTCTTCTTGGCATCAACATATTATTATTTCTCCGATTTATTAATCGGTTTTTTCGTTAAGAAAATATCTCCTTTGTAAATCCACACTTTCACTCCGGATGTTCCGTAAATGGTGAAAGCGGCTCCCCGGGAATAATCAATGTCGGCGCGCATTGTCTGCAGCGGTATCTTTCCTTTCGTAAACATTTCGGTGCGGGCGATTTCCGCTCCATCCAACCGTCCGGAAAGAATAATCTTCACTCCTTTGGCGCCCGCCTTTTCCACTTGCTGAATCGCCTGTTTGGCCGCGCGGCGAAAAGGCACCCGCTTTTCAATATCGGCGATGATCATTTGCTTCACTATTTCCGCCGAAAGATACGGATCCCGCACTTCTTTAACTGTTAATTGCACATTCATCTTGGCTTTCTTTATGCTCTCGCCGTCTTTGTCTTCTTTTTTCTTGACATTATCGTTTTTCTTTATCAAGTCAACGATTTCCTTTTTTAAATCTTCAATTCCTTTTCCGCCGCGGCCAATCACCACTCCCGGACGGGAAGTCTGGACGGTAATATTCAAAGCATTGGCCGTGCGATCAATATCAATCGCCGCCACACCGCCATCCTTTAATTTATTTTTCAAAAATCTCCTGACAATCACATCTTGTTTCAAGAAATCTTTAAAATCGTTTTGATTTTTCGCCACCCAGTTGGATTTCCATCCGTACAAATATCCGGTGCGAAATAGCGTTGGATTAACCTTTTGTCCCATAAAATTAAAATATCTTATTTCTTGCTTGTTGATTTATCTTCCTGCTTATTTTTTTCCGCCTTGCCCGTCTGATCCGCTTTAACGACTTTCATCTTGCCCTTGGCGAGCTTTTGCGCAATATCTTCCAGAATGATAGTCAAATGCGATCCGCGCTTTCTGATCGGCGCGGCTCGGCCGTGCGCCCGCGGCATCGATCTTTTCAAAGTGGGCGCGGCATCGGCGCGCAAGTCTTTGATATACATCCTTTCAGCTTTCAGTTTAAAATTATTTTCCGCATTGGCCATAGCCGACTTCAAAAGCTTCAGAATTGGACGGGAAGCGTGCTGTTTCATAAACGGCAGCAATTCCTCGGCCTCCGCCGCCATTTTTCCTTTTATCATTCCAATCACCAATCGCACTTTTCTGGGCGACATCCTCAAATATTTCAAATAAGCTTTTACTTGCGTCATATTATAAATTATTTTTTAGGCCCTTCCTTGGCCGCCGCTACGGCTTGTTTTTCCGATTCGTTTTTCTTTATTTCCATATCTTTTTGCATTTTTCCGCCATGCCTGGAAAATTTCCGAGTGGGAGCGAATTCGCCCAATTTATGGCCCACCATATTTTCATTGACAAAAAGCGGAATATGAATCCGACCGTTATGCACGGCGATATTGTATCCGATCATTTCCGGCACTACCATGGAATCCCTGGACCAGGTTTTAATCACGGCCTTATCGCCCGGTTTCAATCGCGAAATTTTTTCCAAAAGCCTCGGATCAACAAATGATCCTTTTTTTAGAGATCGCGGCATATTTTACTTTCTCCTCTTAACAATTAAATAATTAGATTTCTTTTTCTTGGTTCTGGTCCGCACGCCAAAGGCCGGTTTGCCGCCCGGGGTTTTCGGATGTTTCAGTCCGATCGGGTGGCTGCCTTCGCCGCCGCCGTGCGGATGATCAACCGGATTCATGGCTTTTCCGCGCACAGTCGGCCTCCATCCCTGGAGCCTTTTCCGGCCGGCTTTGCCCCATCGCACATTGCGCCAATCTCCATTGGAAACTTGTCCGGCGGTCGCGAAACACACCCTCGCCACCTTGCGGACTTCTCCGGAAGGCAATTTCAAAACAGCATAATCTCCTTCTACGGCCATCAGAGTGGCCAGGCCGCCGGCCGATCTCACGATTTCGCCGCCTTTTTCGGGCGTCAATTCAATATTGTGCACCACCGTCCCCAAAGGCATCATATCCAAAGGCATCCGATTGCCGACTTTCGCTTCAATTTTATTTTTTGAGCTCATAACCGAATCTCCGACCCTCAATCCTTCCGGCGCCAACATATACCTTTTCTCGCCGTCGCGGTAATTCAGCAATGCGATGAACGCCGATCGATACGGATCATATTCAATCGTTGAAACAACCGCTGAAATATTATATTTATTCTGCCTGAAATCAACCGTGCGGTAAAATCTTTTTACGCCGCCGCCTTGGTGGCGCACCGTGATTTTTCCTTGCGCGTTGCGTCCGGCTTTGCTTCCGATTGAAACCAAAAGCGGCTTATGCGGCTTATGCGCCGTCAATTCTTCAAATGTCAATACTGACGATCTGCGCCGCCCGTTCGTAGTTGGTTTGTGAATTCTGATTCCCATAAATTTACACTCCTTTGCTTACTTCAATTTTCTCCCCTTTTTTCAGAGTAACGATAGCTTTTTTTCCGGCTTTTGTCCAACCGGATGTCTTCCCGTAACGCACCGCTCTTTTTTTAACCGGTATGATATTGACGCTTTCCACGCGGACATTGTACAAAACTTCAATTCCTTTTTTCACTTCAATGCGATTCGTCTCCGGCGCGACTTCAAAAACATACTTATTCAAAGCGTTAAGCATGGTGTTTTTTTCGCTGACGATCGGCCGCAAAACTGACTTTAAGGCCGCCAAAGTCTTTTCATTGCCCGCCTTGCCGCTTCCGGATTTTTTTTCTTTTACCGATTTTTTCTTAGCAGCGGCCGGTTTGGCTTCCTCCGGCTTTTTTGAAAATGGATTTAAATTACTTAACGCCATATTTTGATTCAATTTCTTCAACCGCTTTCTTTATAATAACAATATTCTTAGCTTTCAAAATATCAAGCAAATGAAGATTGTCCGCCGTATTAATCATCACATCCTTGATATTTTGTCCGATTTTTTTAATCGCCTTGTCGGTCTTCGGAATCACCAGCAAAGCCGGAAATTTGATTTTCAAAGCGATAAGCATCTTAAACATTTCCTTGGTTTTCGGCTTGTCATTTTTAAAATCATCGAGCACGATGATGTTTCCGGAACCAGCTTTATCGGAAAGCGCCCCCAAGAGAGCGGTTTTTCGCGCTTGTGCATTCATTTTTTTAGAATAATTTCTGTCATTGCGCGGACCGAAAGTAATGCCGCCGCCGCGCCATATTGGCGAACGAGTTGATCCGTGCCGCGCCCGGCCCGTGCCTTTTTGCCGCCATGGTTTTTTGCCGCCGCCCGAAATTTCGCCGCGCGTTTTGGTGTGCGCCGTGCTTCGGCGCGCATTGGATCGCATGCTCACGACCGCTTCATGGATAAGATGGGGCACGACTTTCGCGCCAAAAACCGCAGCGGCCAATTTCTGCTGGCCGATTTTTTCTCCGATTTGATTGTGCACTGAGGCTTCCGGCATATACTTAAAATTCAAATTCGGTTTATTTATTATCCTTGATTATCAGCAGCGAATTTCTCGCTCCGGGAACGGCGCCCTTGATTAAAAGGATATTTTTCTCCGGAATAACCTCAACGATTTCCAAATTTTTCACGGTCACCCTTTCATCGCCCATATGCCCGGCCATGCGCATTCCTTTGGTGACATGCTGGGGCCAAACCGCGCCGATTGATCCGGGCATCCTGATCTGATCTTTTGTTCCGCGCGTGGCGGGCTGGCCTTTGAAATGGTGCCTTTTCACAACACCGGCAAATCCTTTTCCTTTTGATGTTCCGGTCGCCTCCACGCTTTCTCCCGGCTTAAAGATCGCCGCGTCAATTTTGGCGCCGCGCTCCAAATTAATTTCTCCCTCGCCGCCGGTCATTGCATATTTTCCATTCTTGATTTTAAATTCGCGCAAATACCGGAAATTTTCCAAATCTTTCAAATGACCTTTTATCGATTTGGATATTTTCCTCTTGGCGCCGTATCCGATCTGCACCGCCTCATAGCCGTCTTTTTCTTTTGTCTTCACCTGCGTCACGACGCACGGCCCGGCTTCCACGGCCGTCACCGCGACAAATTTGCCGTCCTCTTTGAATCGCTCGGTCATTTCTATTTTTCTGCCAAGAATAAATTTCATATCGATATTTTTTTCACAAAAAAACGGCCAAGTTTAGCCAGATTTAAGCCTTTCTTGGGCCGATTTTTCCAATGTTTGATAAATTCAAACCTTTAAGAAATATCTCTGGCTTAACAGTATCCCGCGTATTCCTCGGGGACTTATCAAGCGGCAATTCAGTATTTTGATTGTTTTATCTTTTGTTTATTTTATCCGACAATTAAATTATTGTCAAGCATTACATCATTTTAATCTCCACATCCACTCCGGCCGGCAGATTCAGGTTCGTCAGCGCTTCCACGGTTTTAGGCGTGGGGCTTAGAATATCAATCAATCGCTTATGCACGCGCATTTCGTATTGATCCTGCGAATTCTTATGCACGAATGTCGAACGCAATACGGTATAACGCGATTTTTCAGTCGGCAGAGGCACCGGGCCGCGTACGGCTGCTCCGGTGCGCTCGGCCGTTTCCAAAATCATTTTGGCGTTTTGATCAATAATCTTGTGATCGTAAGATCGGATCTTGATTCTGATGCGCGGCTCGGCATTTTCATCCTTTTGAGTTGTGTGTTGCTTGACAGTCATTTCATTCAAATTAATTTATAATCTTGGTCACAACGCCCGCTCCCACGGTCCGTCCGCCTTCGCGGATCGCGAATCTCTGTTTTTCTTCAAGAGCGACCGGTGCAATGAGTTTGATTTTAAGATTCACAGTGTCGCCCGGCATGACCATTTCAACTCCACTCGGCAATTCATAAGCTTCACCCGTCACATCGGTCGTACGGATATAGAATTGCGGCTTATAGCCTTTGAAAAACGGGGTATGTCGGCCGCCTTCTTCTTTGGTTAAAACATAGACTTCGCCTTCAAATTCGGTGTGCGGAGTGACTGATCCAGTCTTGGCCAAGACCATGCCGCGTTCAATGTCTTCTTTTTTGGTGCCGCGCAAAAGAATTCCGGCGTTGTCTCCGGCCTGTCCTTCGTCAAGCTGTTTATTGAACATTTCGATTCCGGTGACGACTGTTTTGGTGGAAGGCTTGAAACCAACCATTTCAATTTCATCGTTAATTTTGACAATACCTCTTTCAATACGGCCGGTGACGACAGTACCGCGGCCTTCAATTGAAAAAATATCTTCAATCGGCATCAAAAACGGCTTGTCCAGAGCTCTGGTCGGCTCCGGAATAAATTCATCCAACGCCTTCAAAAGATCAATAATCGGCTTATTAACCGCCGCGTCGCTCGGATTTTCCAAAGCTTTGAGCGCCGAACCGCGGACAATCGGAGTGGTGTCTCCCGGGTAGCCGTATTTTTTCAAAAGATCGCGAATTTCTTCTTCCACTAAATCAACCAATTCCGGATCGGAAACCGCATCCATTTTATTCAAAAAAACCACAATCGCCGGCACGCCCACTTGGCGGGCCAAAAGAATGTGCTCTCTGGTTTGAGGCATGGCTCCGTCCGGCGCCGACACGACTAAAATCGCGCCGTCCATCTGGGCCGCGCCCGTAATCATATTTTTAACATAATCGGCGTGTCCCGGGCAGTCAATGTGCGCGTAATGCCGTTTTTCCGTCTCGTATTCGGAGTGGTGAGTGGCAATGGTAATGCCGCGCGCTCTTTCTTCCGGCGCATTGTCAATATCTTCGTATTTTTCAATCTTTGCCTTCAGGCCGGTTGCGGCGGCCACATGCGTCAAAGACGCGGTTAATGTTGTTTTTCCGTGGTCTACATGACCAATTGTGCCCACATTAAGATGGGGCTTTGTCCGTTCAAATTTTTCTGCCATATTATTTATGGTCCCTCGCGGTCGTTAACCCATGCCGCGAATTAAATTGATAATAAAATTAATAAAAAATAATACGAAATTAATACTAGCACAATCCTGTTTTTTTGGCAACAGGGCTGATTATAGCAGAACCGGAAAAACAATGCAAGCCCTAGGCTCTTCCGTGCCGAATGGCGCCCGAAGACTCAATAATTTTTTGCGCTACATTATTCGGCACCTCGGCATAATTGGCGAATTCCATTGAATAGGACGCTCGCCCTTGGGACATTGAGCGCAATTCCGTGGCATATCCGAACATTTCAGCCAGCGGTACTGTCGCGTCAATCACTTTCATATTTGATCGATCGCGCATTTCTTTGATTTGACCGCGCTTGGAATTGAGATTGCCGATCACTTCGCCCATAAAATTTTCCGGCGTCACGACTTCCACTTTCATCAAAGGCTCTAAAATTACCGGGTTGGCAGCCTTTACAGCTTCTTGAAAAGCTTTTGATCCGGCGATTTTGAAAGCCGCTTCAGATGAATCAACTTCATGATAAGATCCGTCAAAAACCGCCACGCGCACATCCAAAATCGGATAACCGGCGATAACGCCGCGATCCATCGCTTCTTTCACGCCTTTTTGAATCGGTTGAATGTATTCTTTGGGAATTGTGCCGCCTTTGATTTCATCAACAAACTCATACCCTTTCCCTTGTTCCAAAGGCTCAATGCGCAGCCAGCAATGTCCGTACTGTCCGCGGCCTCCGGATTGGCGAATATATTTTCCTTCGGCCTCGGCGGATTTTTTGATTGTTTCTTTGTAAGCCACCTGCGGTTTGCCGATATTGGCATCCACTTTGAATTCCCGCTTCATGCGATCAACGATAATTTCCAAATGCAATTCTCCCATTCCGGAAATAATCGTCTCGCTGGTCTCTTCGTTTGATTTAATGCGAAAAGTCGGATCTTCTTCAGCCAATCTCTGCAAGGCGGTACCCATTTTTTCCTGATCCGCTTTGGTTTTCGGCTCAATGGCCAAAGAAATGACCGGTTCGGGAAATTTGATGGATTCCAGCACGGCCGGATGATCCGGATCGCAGATCGTATGTCCGGTAAAAGTGCTTTTAAGCCCCACGGCTGCAGCGATTTCTCCGGCGTAGACTTCGGATACTTCTTCGCGCTGATTGGCATGCAAGCGGACAATCCGGCCGATGCGTTCCCTTTCTCCGGTAGTCGTATTCAAAACATAGCTTCCGGCCGAGATTTTCCCCGAATATACGCGAAAAAAGCACAATTTTCCGACAAACGGATCGGATGCGACTTTAAAAGCCAAAGCCGTAAAAGGCGCCGCGTCATCGGCTTTTCTCTCAACTATTCCATTATTTTTCGGATCAGTGGCTTTCACCGGCGGGATATCCAAAGGCGACGGCAAATAATCAATCACGCCATCCAGCAAAAATTGAACGCCTTTATTTTTCAGCGCCGATCCGCAAAAAATCGGCACCACTTTTGACAGAATGCATGCCTTGCGCAAAGTTTTTTTCAAATCTTCCAAGGGCGGTTCTTTGCCTTCAAGGTATTGCGAGAGTAAATTTTCGTCTTGCTCCACAATCGCTTCAAGCAAAGCGTGCCGGTATTCTTCCACTTTTTCCTTCATATCTTCCGGAATGCTCGTATCCTCGGATGTTCTTCCCATATCGTCTTTGTAAATCCACGCTTTCCGAGTGAACAGATCAATGATCCCTTTAAAATTTTCTTCCGCTCCGATCGGCAGTTGCACGGGATGGGCATTGGGCGTCAGCCTCTCGCGAATTGAGTCCAAGTCAGCGTAAAAATTAGCGCCCATTCTGTCCATTTTATTTATAAAACAAATCCTGGGAACATTGAATTTGGTGGCTTGATGCCAGACTGTTTCGGATTGCGGCTCCACTCCGGCCACGCCGTCAAACACCACCACTCCGCCGTCCAAGACGCGCAAACTTCTTTGCACTTCCACCGTAAAATCAATGTGTCCGGGCGTATCAATAATATTAATGCGATGAGTTTTTTCTGATACGGGTTGAGGCCAAAAACAAGTCGTGGCGGCCGCCGTAATGGTAATGCCGCGCTCCTGCTCCTGCTCCATCCAGTCCATTGTCGCTTCTCCTTCGTGAACTTCGCCGATTTTGTGCGTTTTTCCGGTGTAGAACAAAATTCGCTCGGAAACTGTGGTTTTCCCGGCGTCGATGTGGGCGATAATCCCGATATTTCTTGTTTTTTCCAGACTATATTCGCGGGCCATAAATTAAAAAAATATATCAAATAAATATTTGCTATTAAAAAATCAGAGCTAAATTCTTAAGCTCCGATCTCGGAACTATTAAACATTTTATCATAAATTAAAAAAGATGCAAGGCCGCGTAAAAAAGAAGGCCTAAGACATCTGTCCTTAGGCCTACATTAAAAACTCTTCAATAGTGAACTAAATTAGGTCAACCAACAACATACTCAGCGATTTGTTCTGGTTTGGCTGGTTTGGCGGGAATAGCCGACCTGCCAGGCTGACTTTTTTCATATGACATTTTCCAAACAATTCTTTTTAGACTAAATTCAAAAACAGGATCGTCAGTGCTATTGGGTCTGCGTCCTACATAATAATATTCTTTATTCTCCTTTATGAATTCTTCAACAATTTCTTTTGCTTTCTTGATTGCCGCCACATCATTCGGCGCCGAAAAAACCTCATCCAATTTTTTCCCTTTAAAATAATCATTATCACTACCGCCATCCATCATGATGCCTAAATTTCCAATAAGGTGATATTCATTTCCCTTAGCTTTCTTTATAACCTTTTTCATGACTTTTCCTCCTTTGTTAATGGTTTTTATTAGAAACTTCCCTATCTATTTAAAGAACAACGCTTGCATATTATCAAAGCAACCAAAAATTGTCAACCGCCTACTGTCGTATTCCGCACGATCGTAAAATCTACAAAAACAAAGAAAAAGGCTTAAGCGAATTATGCTTAAGCCTAAAGCTAATGATTGCATCTATGGGGCATTTTTATTTTTCTTAACTAATTTAATATCCTCTTTAATAGCCGCTCTCATACTAAGAACATCTGCGGCAACCGCATGAATATCTTGAACTTCCTTAAACTTTTCCTGCGCTTTATCGTTTAATACATTATAAATGTGCTCAAGAATTTCCAATCCTGACTCGCGCCCAGATACCCGATTA
The DNA here is from genome assembly GCA_004298615.1 of Patescibacteria group bacterium. Taxonomy (GTDB): domain Bacteria; phylum Patescibacteriota; class Patescibacteriia; order SCPX01; family SCPX01; genus SCPX01. The sequence goes on from SCPX01000061.1 coordinate 10,139, forward strand.
CTCATCAGTATTCGGTAAAGATCTTCTTTCTCGCTAGGCCCGAACTTATCTTCTTCCTCAGTTATATACTTTTCTGAAATGCGCACCGCGTGCTTAATTATTTTGAACCACTCCTCAAGCGTTAATTCAGAAGCAAAAGGACCGTTGGTCCCAAAAACAATGTCCAATTTATCGGGCGCTATTTTCTTCATTTATAACCCTCCTATTTTCAACCTCTGTTGTTAGTTGTTCCCAGTACCTTGGTTTAATGCGATAAAATCGGAATATTAACCCTAGCCAAGAACCATCAGTACTTTTTTCAAAGAAACGGTAAGGTACATTGTGCCAAGCTAAGTCCATATTCAATTGATTGATCATAGACCAAATAGACAAATGTCCTGGTAACCGATCCATAAGCTCACAGACTGACAGCGATGTATTACCGTTCTCAAAAAATATCCGCACAATTTCACGTCCGGACAAAGGTAATCCCACCAGTACTTCCCAATCGTTAGGATTTAACCGACCCTCAACAATTTCTCCCCACACTTTCATTCTCATTGTATTACTCACTTGTATCACCTCCTCGTTATAGTTATTATGAATTTTCACCTAATCGTTGCTAAAGTTAAAAGAACCTCAATTGAAGGAATTTTAATCCTTCACAATGCTTTTGTCAACTTCACTTCATATTGCCGCAGTTCTCACCTGCCCGCCACCGCCTTTTGACAAGTTACTCAAAAAATCAATGAATTGCTTTTATCATTTCCTTAAGAGTCAATTTTGACAAAGCGACTTTGGGGGCCAGAGCGCCGCCGCAAATAACCAATTTTTTTGATTGGTGAATATACCAGCAAGGCTTTGGATCAATAGTTGACAGATGTTTGTAAGTTTTTGTAAGATCAACTTTTGAAATCGGACTGGCGCGATACATCCGGTAATTATATTTTGGATCAAGGGTGAGGGCCAAGCAGCACCCTTTTGAATAAATCAAACCGTCCGTGTCCGAAGTCTCCGTGGCGAGCGCCACCGCTTTTCCCCAGCGCGTCTTGAATTCAATTCTTTTTTTCCAATCAATTTCAAATTGCGCGTCTTGGATAAGCCGGGTAAAAATATGGTCCAACATTTTCATCCCAAAACTGGTCACTTCTTGAATGTGATTTGTTTTATTCAGCCAAGCACCGTATAAAATTGATTGGAGGCGAAAAGAGCTGCGCGGCGAAACATGCGTCTCCCCATTGTCTTCTCCGGCCACATAATCAACCATCATTTCAATGGCGCGGCGCACGAGCTTGTCTTTCGGATAATGTTTTTGGATTTTCAAAAAATCCCAAACCAGACTGGCTGAAGAAATTCTTTTTCCTCCGTCCCGCACATGTTCGTCAAAACGGCCGCCGGCAATGCCGACATGAATAATATCCGGATCGGAATCCACCGGCTGGCCGCCGAAAGTTTTTTTCCGGTCTTCGGAAATCGGCATAAACCGGTAAACGGCGTTTGTATAATCCGGCCCGCCAAATCTCTTAAAAAGCCAAAACGCACATATTTCATCCAAATGGGGATATATGTGCGTTACTAAAATTTTTCTCCGATCTGGAGTCATAGGCCGACTATCTGCTAAAATGAGCAAAGGCTCTGTTGGATTCCGCCATTCTATGAACATCAGCCTTTTTCTTGACAGCCGAGCCTTCGTTTTTGGACGCCAGCAGTATTTCTTCGGAAAGCTTTTCTCTCATGGGTTTGCCTTTTTTATCTTGAGCGGCTGTTATCAGCCAGCGAAAAGCCAAAGCCAATCGGCGATCTCCCCGCACCTCCACCGGCACTTGATAATTGGCTCCGCCCACGCGGCGGGAACGAACCTCTACTATCGGCGACGCGTTATTGATCGCTTCCTCAAAAACATCCAAAGGATCTTTTTCCGATTTTTTCGCCAAAATATCAAACGCTCCATACACGATTTTTTGCGCAATGGTCTTTTTCCCGTCTTGCATCACATAATTGATAAATTTGGTGACAACCGGGCTGCCGTATTTGGCATCAGGCGGCAATTCTCTTTTTTTAGCTGGTTTTCCTCTCATATATTTCTTAAATCTTGAATCATGAATCTTGAATCAAATCGCAAGCTTCAAGATGCAAGCTGCATAACTAATAATTATTTCGGCGCCTTGGCTCCGTACAACGACCGGCCTTGCCGGCGCCCTTCCACTCCTTGAGTATCGTAAACGCCGCGAATTATGTGATAACGCACGCCCGGCAAATCCTTCACCCGTCCGCCGCGAATCATTACGATTGAGTGTTCTTGCAAATTATGCCCCACGCCCGGAATATAGGCCGTCACTTCCATACCGTTGGAAAGCCTTACTCTGGCGATTTTGCGCAAAGCCGAATTCGGCTTTTTGGGAGTCATTGTCGTCACTTTCAAACACACGCCGCGCTTATACGGACTGCCGCGCTGCAATTCTGTTCGTTTTCTCGCCAATACATTAAAAACCGACTGCATAGCCGGCGCTTTTGATTTGTATGTAGGTTGTTTCCGCCCTTTGCGGACCAATTGTCTCAATGTCGGCATACCAAAATTATTCTCATTAAAAAACGTGCCGAAATGACACGATTTGATTTAATAAAATTATTTTACCAGAAGCGCAAAATCCTGTCAACCTCCCACTATTAATTTGAATATAAAAAATATTAAATGGGAAATATAACTGAAAATACCCGTAAACATCAAGAAGATCAGTATGAAAAATCCGTATTGTTCCAATTGATCCAGAATGCACGCGTGCGGGAAAAATACGCGGATTATTCTTGATCCGTCCAGCGGCGGAATGGGTATGAGATTGAAAATTCCAAGCATTATATTGATTATGACTATATCGGCCAAAAGGTATTCCAAGCGCTGGAAATAAGCCGCGTCCGGCAAATCAACAAACCGCAATACAAGTCCGATCGCCACGGCAATCGCGAAATTCACCGCCGGTCCGGCAAACGCCACTTTAGCGGCATCACCGGTCGGATTTTTAAAATAATACGGATTGTACGGCACGGGCTTGGCCCAAGCAAAGAAAAAGCTCCCAAAAGTGCCGATATACATTACCAGTGGCACAATCAATGAACCGTAAACATCAAGATGTTTCAAGGGATTCAAAGTAAGCCGTCCGGCGTCTTTGGCCGTCGGATCGCCCAGCCGGTACGCCATAAATCCGTGCGCCACTTCGTGCGCCACGGCCGACATCACCAGCACGACTATTTGAAAAATCACTCTGATAAAATCCAATTCTTCTAACATATGCTTGACCTGATTAAAATATTATGCTATATTGTCTTAGCGTTAGTAATATTACATCATAAAATATAAAATGTCTAATATTATGGCTCGCGTATGTGAAAAATGCGGACGAGGAACGGTGAGCGGAGTTTCCCGCAGCCACTCCAATATCGCTTCAAAGCGCCGCCTTTACATAAATTTGCAAACCAAAAAAATTGACGGCCGGCGGACAAAAATCTGCACAAGCTGTTTAAAAACTTTGGCGAAAAAGCAAATGGCGGTGAAGCCGGCCCAAGAAGCCGTTTCAGCCGCTTGAAAATAAAAATCAACCGGAGTGAAATCAACGCTCTTTCAGGGCGTGATTTTTTGTCCTTTTTAACAAAAATAACAAAGGGAGGATTCAAATGAACAATCAAATAAGATTCGGGATTTCCAGAAAAGAGGATGGCCGAATGGGAGTTTTGCGGACCGATGACGCGCAACATATTTCCAATCGCAGAAGATTCGCTTCGCTGGGCTTAGGAGTAGATCCTTCGAAAATAGCGACGGCGAATTTGACGCAAGGATGCAAAGCGGCGATCGTGTCGGAAAAAGACTGCGGATCGGTCATTTCCGATACGGACGCGCTGATCACGCAAACGCCCGGCGTCGGATTGAGAATTTTTACGCAAGACTGCGTCCCGATATTTTTCCACGATCTGGAAAAGACGATTGTCGGAATAATCCATGCCGGATGGCGCGGACTCAAGACCGGAATTATTGAAAACACATTTGCGCTGAATCAGGAATTGGGAGTTAGCGCGCAAAATCTCAAAATTTCCACGGGACCCGCCATAGGCCAATGCTGTTTTGAAATTGACGGCGAAGAGGCTGATTATTTTCTTTCTCGCCATCCATCCTGCACGGCGCGAAACAATGGAAAAACTTATTTATCGCTCCAAAGCGTGATAAATGATAAATTGCTGCTGCACAATGTCATTCCGGACAATATTTTCATAAATCCGGACTGCACATTTTGCGCCAAAGATTATTCCGGATACAAATATTTCTCGTGGAGACGGGACCGTCAAATCGGCGCCACTCACGCTTCAATCATTACGATCCTCCCTCGCTCGCGAATTTAAAAAGCCTTTTGCAAAAATTTGCAAAAGGCTTATTTTTTTTATCATAACAACGGCTTATGAACATAAAAGCCGCGCGTCTCGCTGGATCGCGCGCACGATATTTTTTTTCAAACCGAGATCTCTGGACAATCTTTCCTCCGAGACTTGCATAATCTCTCTGACCAAAGTAATGCCGTTTCGTATTAAAAACGCTTTGGCTTGCATCGGCATCGGAAAAATAGTCACGGGAAAAAATTTTTCGTCTTCAATGAATTTCTCAAGCCCGCCTTCTTCCGGATAGCGCCAAGCCAAAATTTTCAAGCCGGCGCAGCGCGCGTACGCGATGGCGTCCGTCGTGCACTGCGTATTGGTGACAAGCCACTGTTCGTGCACCGCTTTTTCGTGTTCGCTTTTCCCTTCGTCAGCTTTACGAATATCCATAAATCTCGCGTGCGTGTAAAGCGCCGTTTGCACATCGGATTTGGCGCCGGGCGCGTTATGAAATTTGCACTCTACCATAATATGGCGGCTGTCCGTCCGCGCGATCACATCCACTTCGTGCGTCACGCACGCTCCGCGCATTATTTGGGCCACCTTCGTCTCATATCCTTTCGCGGTCAAAATGTCGCCGATATATTCTTCAAAAGGATGCCCGGACGGCCCCAATTGCATTATGGCGTTTTTCAGATTATAGCGCAGTCCAATCGTCCGATTGTGTTCAAAAAGTTTTTTGGATGCGGATTTAAAAACATCCGAAGTCCTGGGGTACGGCTTTAGTTCTTTTTTTATGGAATCAACCATCACGCACGCCTCGTTTGGCGGCACGCCCAACCGGCAAAAAGAGCCGATAAGCTTCTCGTCAAGAAACGGTTCGTCTCTATTGTCTGATTTTCTGATTTGCATAATACAAATCCTTACTATCAAATTATTGAAGCTCCTTAATCGCCTCCTCTAAATCCTCCTGCGGCTCCCAATCCAGCAATTCTTTGGCTTTTGATATATCGGCCAGCGTGTTTAGGCTCAACTCGCGGCGGAATATGGGAGCTCAATCCCCCGATGATGGCCACGATTTGATTGACGCTGTGATTTTTTCCGGCTCCGATATTAATGGATTCTCCCTTGCCGGCTTTTTGGCTTTCCATTGCTTTAATATTCGCCCGCACAATATCGCGCACATGTGTAAAATCCCTGATTTGTTCGCCATCGCCAGTAATGGTCATGGCTTCGCCGCGCGCTTTTTGCATTAAGAAATTTTTAATCACGGTCAAATACGCGCCCGTATCGGCCATGCGCGGCCCGTAAGCGTTGAAATATCTTAGATTCACCGTTTCAATTCCGTACAACAGACTGAAAATGCGGCAATATTCTTCGCCAATGTATTTTTGCAAACCATAAGGGCTCATGGCACACGGCATCATATCTTCTTTTAATGGCAAGATTTCGGAATTCCCGTAAGCGGACGATGAGGCGGAATAGACTACCCGCTTCACTTTCGCGTCTTTGGCCGCGACCAAGACATTAATCGTGCCGTTTACATTAATATCGTTTGATTCCACCGGGTTTTCAATGGATAATTGCACGCGCGGCAGAGCGGCCACATGAAAAACTCCGTCCACGCCGTTAAAATACGGCTTGATCTCCTCCAGATTTCTGATGTCCGCGTTGACAAATTGCGCCGCCGGATTGATATTTTCCTTCTTTCCGGTTGAAAGATTGTCAATAATCATCACTTTATGGCCTTGATTTATCAATTCATCAACCAAATTTGAACCAATGAACCCGGCACCGCCTGTAACCAAATATGTTTTCATATATTATAATATAATTTTTGAAGTAATGAATTGTAATTTTTACGACTTTTATTAATTATAGCACCACTTGCGATTTTCCTAAAATTTCACCTTAATCCGCCTACCCGCCCGCCGTTTTTGTACCATACAATTTGTGGTTCACTTAATCCATCAAATCCAATAAAAAGTCCGAATTGATATTTATAACCCCCGTCTTGTTTTGTAAATGCAGACAACTTTGCATTATCACATTTATCAACCATCTTGTTTTTCTTAATCTCTATAACAATTAGATTGTCATCAGTATTTCGATGATGAATGATTATGTCGGGTAATACTAAATTAGATGACTTTTCGACATCACAACTTTCTATGCCCGGAATTTCTTTTGAGCTTAGACCGTGCCGATTATATTCACAATCAATATGCCAACCGTTAAACTGTTGTTGTAAATATTCGGCTAACTTATGCGCTATACTTCTTTCATTCGCATCGCTTTCAAGTAAAAAAGCGTCATTGTTAAATACCTGATCAAGCGCAATTAAAAAAGAGTTTTTTATTTCGTCATCGGAAATTTCTCTCAACTTTTTTATTGGCCAAATCATAAGTTTTACCCCACCTTATTCCACTTCTCCTTTATACACCCCAACCCCACCAACAGAAATGTAAAATCGTTTTTCATTGGTAGGATCGATAAGAAAATCGCTTAGTCCTTTATTTTTTACTTCTTCCGGCAGGCCGAAAAGATAAATCTTCTTATCACTCATATTAATTAGCACAAATTTATTATCGTACCCGCCATAAAAGCTATTACCAGCGTTGTACGTGTATATAACTTCTGGACTATATGATTTGATGGTGCCCTCCTTAAATGAAATTAAATTAGTCAACCAAGACTCATTCTCTAAAATTTCTTTTGGAAAATATGACTCCGTTCCGCTACGCACATTTTCATTGACGACTACGCCCCACCTCTCATTATTTCCAACGAGATAAGGATTATTTGTGATTATTGCATTATAATTTTTGTCAGAGTTCCATATCGTTAGATACATAACTGGCAGATCGTTTTTTCCAAAACATAATTGCTGCTCTAAGAGGTCTTTAGATGACGCATTGCTGATTATTATTTCACATGGCGTTGTTTGGCTCATCTTAATGTCTGTAATTTTTGTTTTCTCATCAATAAGGTCATTACTAATTAAATGCCATTCTTTTTCTTCAACTGATCTATTATATAACTCACCGTCATACAATATAAAAAGTTTATCTCGAGGCATCAAAAGTTTTTGTAATCTATATTTCCCATTAAATTCTATGGGGAATTGTTTTGTTAAATCTTCCACCTCTGCACTGTCGCCTGGATTCTTAATCAAAAAAACTCGCGAAGAAAATTTTTCTTTATCGTACATGTTTTTTGCATCATTCATATCCATATAACCAATATTCGTATCCATATAACTAATAACTATTAAAACATACAATAAACCAGGATTAGATTTGTCATGCACTATGTCTATGATTTTTGCGCCACCTATAATTGTATTGCCGCCGTCTTCCATATTAATACCGCGCAACATTTGGAGAGCATTATCAACTTTTGCCTTATCTTCTAAATCTAGATAATTCCACCTATCAGGATTTTTTATGTCTTGGAACTTTCGCGCTTTGTTAAGCATGTTAAAGTAATTTAAACTCTCCCATTTATTTTCATATTTGTAATATTGATACATTCTTTGCTCTGACCCTGACCCGGCTATAATACTTAAAGATTGTAAATTTTCAAGTCGTGAAAGCCGTGATTTATCCTCCTCTTTGATCCCATCATTAAATTGACGCCAATGTCCTCCGTAATCAGTTGATTTGAATATTCCACCGCTAGTATTCAAGTAAATAGATGTTGGTTCATCTTTATCTATCAGAATATCATTAACGCCTGTGTTTAAAAGATCATTATTAAGTAATGTCCATTTGATACTTTTTTCTTGAACAATACTATCAATATTTAAATGCTTACTGTTATTTAAGACACCAGTATCTCGGTTTGTCAAAAAAAACACTGCCATACCAGCGAACACAACACCGTAAAAAAAGATAAGAATAAATATAGTTGTTTGTCGCCGCAATCGTAATGATTTATTTACTTTTTCAAGTCCTGTAATCCATAAAAATACTAAAGATCCGAGCACAACCAGTGTGCTAGTTATTATAACGACAATGGGATATATAGAAACAATATCGCTCATAAAAACTTTTTTTAATAATTTGTTGTGCTTAAATATATCCAGTCTTTAAATAATCCTCTATAATCCATTTGATAGTATCCAAAAAGCGCGGGGCGGATGCGATGGCGATTCCTTTGTATTGGCGAAGGCGCAAAAATGCGCGGTCTCTCGAGATAATATTTTCTATTTATTTCGACGGGATTCAATATACTGCCGCAGGGCTTCCCGCACCAACTCGGATTTTGTGCGCCGTTCTTTGCGCGCCAATCGTTCCGCGTCTTTTAAAAAAGCCGGTGGAAGGGAAACAGTCATGCGCGTGCGTATAAATTTTGAACTCAACATAGTGTGTTTATATGAATAAAATAATGTCATACTTTTTATGACACTTTTATTGTATAACCGCCGCAAAATAGTGTCAAGACCGTTTGGCTCTAATCGCAAAATCAGACCGTTTCCGCCAATAAAAGATTGGTTGTTCCGGTTCGGCCAAACGGGATTCCGGCTGAAATCACGATTTTGTCGCCTTTTTTAGAGATTTTTTCCGCCAGAGCCATTTTTTTGGCCGCTTCGCTAACATCGCTAATGTCTTTAAATCCTTTAATCAGTCGCGGATAGCATCCAAAACTCAAAGCCAGCCAATTGCAAGTTTTTTTATTGGGAGTAAGGGCGATTACCGGCTGCCTGGGTTTGCAGCGGGAGATCATCCGCGCCGTAAAACCGGATTCGGTAAGGGCAAAAATAGCGCTGGCGCCGATATCGCGCGCCACATTTACGGCGGCAAAGCTTACCGAATCGCCGATCGCATCCAAAGAAAAATTATCCTTTATTTTTTCTCCTCCATAATTAAAACCCTCTTCAGTATAGAGAGCCACGCGCGCCATCACTTCCACGGCCTTTAACGGAAAATCGCCCAGAGCCGTTTCCTCGGAAAGCATTACCGCATCAGTACCGTCCAAAATCGCATTGGCAATATCATTTACCTCGGCGCGAGTCGGCACCGGATTCCTAATCATTGATTCCAGCATTTGCGTGGCGGTAATGACGGGCTTGCCCTTGGCATTGCATTTTTTAATGATCATTTTTTGCGCCATCGGCACTTTTTCCGGAGATATTTCCACCGCCAAATCTCCTCGCGCCACCAAAACTCCATCAGCCGCGGCAATTATCTCATCAATCATTTCTATTGCTTCCTGCGTTTCTATTTTGGCGATTACCTTAATATTCGCTTTGGCTTTTTTCAAAATTTTTTTCAGCTCAATGACATCGGCCGCTTGCCGCACGAAAGAAACAGCCATAAAATCCACTTTGTTTTTTATTCCGAATTTAATGTCTTGTTTGTCTTTTTCAGTCAATGAACTTATTTTTAAAAAAGTTCCCGGCAGATTCACTCCGCGCCGGCCTTTGATCTCTCCGCCGACGATCACGCGGCAATAAATATCGCGGCCGGAAATTTTTTCCACTCGCAATTCATTTTTTCCGTCATTTAGAAGTATTTTTGATCCTTTTTTCAATTCTTTCGGCAAATTTTTATAATTCACAAAAACCTTATTCTCGTCCCCTGCGCATTTTTCTGTGGTAAGAATAAAATTTTGCCCATTTTTTAAAACAATGCTTTCCTTGCAGAAATCCCCGATTCTGATTTTCGGACCGCCCAGGTCCTGAATTATTGATATGGGCTTGTTAATTTTTATAGAAACAGACCGCACGATGTCAAGCCGTTTTTGGTGCTCCGCAAAATCTCCGTGGGAAAAATTCAGGCGAACCGCATCCAGGCCGACCAGAGCTAAACTTTCCAACATTTTTCTGTCTTCCGTCGCCGGTCCGATAGTCGCGACAATTTTTGTTTTCTTAAACATATTTAAAGATTTATTAAGTTTTTGAATTATACCACATTTCCAAAAAAAGCCACCCGGGTAAAACAGGGGTGGCAGACTCTTTCGGTTAAGAATTGAATTAGTGCCTCCGATTGGAGGCAGGCTGCATTGGCTCAGGATTTAGAATCCTATGCCTAAAGCTTTCCAACTCTTCCCGCGAAAGAGGAACAAAAAGAGGAGACAACTTTAGCGTCTCCTCAAGAGAATCAATAATAGAATTAAGTTGAAAATTTTTATTTTCTTCTATTTTTTCCATTTTAGACCTCCTTTGGGCGCAAAAAGCGTCCTTTTTGTTTGTTTTTAGATATTCGAAATGAACATCTTGTTTATATTATACTACTAAATTACAATAATTTCAAGCCTAAGTTATCCACAGCCCAAAGAGTGAATATTGTGTGTACAACCAACCTTTGACTATATTTCGTTCTGCTGGCATAATGTACCTACTCTAAAATATGGATCAAAGCATTGAAAAACTTCCACCGCAAAATATTGAAGCCGAGCAATCCGCTCTTGGCTCGCTTATGATCGATAAAGACGCGATTATTAAAATCGCCGATCTTTTGCGTCCCGATGATTTTTACAAAGACATACACGGGATGATTTATGAAGCGATGATTGATCTGTACACCCGGCACGAACCGATTGATCTTTTAAGTTTATCGGGCCGTCTGGATGATAAAAAACAATTGGAAATAATCGGCGGCCGCGCGTATTTGGCGGAAATCGCCAATATTGTCCCGACTTCGGCGCACATCGTGCATTACGCCGAAATTGTCCAACGCAAAGCAACTTTGCGCCGCCTCATCAAATCCGCCGGAGAAATTTTAAGCCTCGGCTATCAGGAAGACGCGGTTGTTGACGAACTGCTGGATCAATCGGAACAAAAGCTTTTCGCCGTATCACAGAAATATCTTAGGCAAAATTTCATTCCCCTGCCGACTCTTTTGCACGACGCTTTTGAACGGCTTGATTCGCTGCACCGCGATTCGTCAAAAATGCGCGGCATTCCCACCGGCTTTGGCGACATAGACCATAAATTGGCCGGACTCCAAAAATCGGATCTTATTATTTTAGCGGCTCGCCCATCAATGGGTAAAACATCATTTATGCTTGACATCGCGCGGCAAGCGGCCGTGCAAAGCAAAACGACCGTGGGGCTTTTCAGCTTGGAAATGTCCAAAGAACAATTGGTGGACAGGATGCTCTCGGCTCAAGCCAATGTTGATTTATGGAAATTGCGCACCGGCAAATTAAAAGACGATGGCGAGCGCGAAGAATTCGCTCGCCTCAATGAAGCGATGCATATTTTATCCGAAGCGCCGATTTACATAGACGATTCGGCGATGGTCAATGTGATGGAAATCCGCACGAAAGCGCGCCGGCTCCAATCCGAGCACGGCTTAGGCATGATCGTGATTGACTACTTGCAGCTGATGGGCGGGCACTCCAATAAATACAAGGACAACCGCGTGCAAGAAGTGGCCGAAATCACCAGATCGCTAAAAGGCATTGCCCGCGAATTGAATATTCCGGTCTTGGCTCTTTCCCAGCTATCCCGCGCCGTTGAATCGCGCACGGAAAAAATTCCCCAGCTTTCCGATTTGCGCGAATCCGGATCCATTGAGCAAGACGCCGATGTGGTTATGTTCATCTATCGTCCGGAAATGTACGATAAAAATACGGACAGAAAACACATCGCGGAAATCCATATTGCCAAGCACAGAAACGGTCCGACCGGCACGGTGGAATTATTTTTTGACGCGGAAAAAGCTTCTTTCAAAAATCTGGATAAAACAATGTCTCCGGTCCAAACCTCCGGCCTGCCCGATTTTTAATAGGGGCATCAGCGATTCCTTAATTCATTACTCATTATTCATAATTAAGACAATTATGTTTGACAAAATAAAACAAATGATGGAAATGCGGCAGGAAGCCGCCAAACTTCAATCAATGCTTGAAGCCGAACGCATCGAGCATACGGGCGCGCATGGAAAGATAAAAGTGGTGATGAACGGGAAAAACGAGATTATTGAGCTGGTCATTAATCCTGATTTAATGGGCGACAAGTCGTATTTGGAGCGCCTTGTCAAAGACACGGTCAATGACGCCATAAAAACCGTTCAAAAACAAATGGCCAAAAAAATGTCGCAATTTATGTAATATATGTCGCGCTTGCCCCTTCCCATCCAAAATCTAATTGACGAATTTTCGCGCTTGCCGGGCATCGGGCCGAAGACGGCCGAGCGTCTGGTTTTTTATTTGCTTAAAAATTCCCAAGATCAGCTGAATCAATTTGCCGATCGCGTGAAAAATTTGCGAGCGCAAATCACCGTTTGCCAAAATTGCCAAAATTATTCGCTCAAAAGCCCTTGTGAAATCTGCTCGGATCCCTCAAGACAAAAAGATATTATTTGCATTGTCAGCCGGCCGGTGGATGTGGTGGCGATTGAAAAAACCGGCGAATACAAAGGGCTTTATCATATCTTGGGCGGAGCAATCAATCCGATTGAAGGAATATCGCCGGAAAATCTTAAGATCAAACAATTGGAAAATCGCTTAAATTCATCAAACGGCCAAATCAAAGAAATTATTATCGCCACCAATTCCGATATGGAGGGCGAGACCACGGCTCTTTATCTTGCCAAGCTTTTCAAACCTCTAAATATCAATATCACCCGCCTCGGCCGCGGTCTCCCAGTCGGCGCCGATGTGGAATACGCGGACGAAGTCACGCTCGCCTACGCCCTCAAAGGCAGAAGACAGATGTGATTACTTCCGATATCCGGCCGCGATAGTGATGCCGGATTTGAAGCCGAGAGAGTAGGCGTAAAATTCCGGAAAAATCCGCTTGGCTTTTTGGTCCAGCATCCGGACATTGGAGCCGCCGCTGCCTATTCCCGCGATAATGTCGTCTGATCCATTGCCGTCAATGTCGGCGGAAGCCAATGAAATCCCAATTCGCAATTTTTTATTAAACGCGAAAAATTGATTTACCAGCGAACTCTTACCGGCTGCAAATTTGAAAATTCTCACTTGCGGTCCGCCGTTTGCCGCCGGAGCCGCGATTACATCGCTGATTCCGTCCCCGTCAACATCACCTGAACCTAGCTCCACCCCTCCCTTGAATTTTGATCCATAAGCCATAATACCGCTTGTTTTGAGTTTGTATTTTTTAT
>SCPX01000062.1 GCA_004298615.1 Patescibacteria group bacterium
CGCCGACCCAATGATTGCTCGCGAAAAAATTATCAAAATATTCTTTTTTTCCCGACATCGGGACAATGTCATTGGTCAAAAAAGAAAAATGCGGATCGCCGTCTTTTAGAGCCAGAGGCTCCATATCCAAGGCGTTGCCGGCCGCAAAAAAACTGGGGCAAAGTCCGTCATAATTTTTGCGGTCGCCCGGACGCAAACGAAATAATTTCAAAAATCCGGTCAGAAAAAATCGGCCTGTCCAAACATGGCGCGGTTCGGTTATAACCAGTAAATCAATATCGCTGGAGTTTTTGGCATTGTGGTAGCTTAAATTATTGCAAATCGCGATCGCCCGGACAAAAGGCGCGTATTGCAAAAATCCGATCCAAAATTTCGCTCGCTTGAATTTATGATCCGAGATCACATACCTTTTTTTCCTTTCTTCCACCAAGCCCTCCCGGCCTTTTAAAAAGTAAAATCCGCCGCGGAAATCTATCAATCCCTTTAAAGTTTCGGACTTTCGAAGCGCGTCAACAATATCAACCAACGAAAACTTTTCACTTTTAACTTTTAACTTTTCACTTTCATGGTGTTGCCATTTCCAAATTTCCAATTCTGTCAAAGGATAGGAAAATAAGTCAAAATACACAATGGTTCGTAAAATGGTTTGTTCAAGGGTTGACAAATTCATACTTTTGTATTACAATAGCTCGTTAACCGTTCTTTTCAGTATAATAGAAAATCACAAATAACCAAAACTAAAGAGGAGGAAAAATGAACAATATTTGGAAGCAGTACAACTCGTTTGTTAGTCGAATATTACAGGGCGTGCCTCTAAATTGGAGGATCAACCCCGACTATATCACGGTTTCCCGTCTTTTTCTTGTTTATTTCGCTTTATTTGCTTTCCCGCAAATGAACCCATGGATGGCTCTTTTCGCGGCCGCGGCGGCTTTCACCATCACCGATTATTTTGATGGAGCATGCGCCAGAGCTTGGAGTAAAGCGACAATCGGCGGGAAACTGCTGGATCCGATAATTGACAAGACATCCCTTCTATGGTTTTTGCTCTTTTTGTATATGCAGTCAATAATTCCGCATATCTTGCTTTTGATTATCTTGTTCTCCGAACTTATAATTATCATTATCACGGTTTACTGGGTACACGAAAGCTGGGTGGCAACGCGATTTACCGATGATCCTTTCGGCTCTTTCCTTGTCTTGCTTGATAGGAAAATTCCTATCCATCCGGCTGGTAAAATCAAGATTGTGATGTTTTGTATCTCGTTCACTATTTTGGCTTTAGCCGGAATAACCGACAACGCGGATTTAGCAACAACCGGAATAATTTTTTCAATTTTGGGTGTGATTTTTACCGCACTCTCTATTCCAAAATACCTCAATCCGCCGGATTGAGAAATAGGCCAACAAACTAAAACGGGAAGCCCTATGCTTTCCGTTTATTTTTTTTACATCATAAAATATATTAAGGTTGCGTTGCAAGAAAAAGCGTCGCTAGGTCGAGCGGGCATGGTGTCCCGACAATCGTCGGGACGAGCGAGACCGAGCGCCGAGTGACGATTTCATCGCGGGGGAAATCGTCGCGTCTTTTTATTGCGGCGCAACCGAAATCGAGCGTAATTAAAGTGCTTGCTTTAAAAATTGCCCAGTATATGAATTTTTTATTTTTACAATGTCCTTGGGCGTGCCGGCGCCGACGAGCAATCCCCCTTTTTCTCCGCCCTCCGGCCCCAGATCAATAATCCAGTCCGCGCATTTGATCACATCCAGATTATGCTCAATCACCAGCACCGTATTGCCTTTGTCCACTAATTGCTGAAGCACATCCAGCAATCTTTTGACATCGGCAAAATGCAGGCCCGTGGTCGGCTCGTCCAAAATATACAAAGTGCGGCCGGTGGCGCGGCGCGCCAATTCGGTTGCCAATTTCACGCGCTGGGCTTCGCCTCCGGAAAGAGTGGTGGCCGATTGCCCCAATTTAATATAGCCCAAGCCCACTTCTTCCAATGTTTTCAATTTCGTATGGATCACCGGAATATTTTCAAAAAATTTAAGCGCTTCCTCAACCGTCATTGCCAAAACATCGGAAATATTTTTTCCCTTATAATGAATTTCCAAAGCCTCTTTATTATACCGCCGTCCTCGGCACTCTTCGCATTCCACATACACATCGGATAAAAATTGCATTTCAATTCTTACTAATCCCTCGCCCTGGCAGGCTTCGCACCGGCCGCCTTTGACATTGAAGCTGAATCGGCCGGCTGAATATCCGCGAATGCGCGCTTCCGGCAATTCGGTGTACAAATCCCTGATAGGCGTGAAAGTGCTAGTGTAGGTAGCCGGATTGGAGCGCGGCGTGCGGCCGATGGGCGATTGGTCAATATCAATCACTTTGTCCAAATACTGCAAACCCAAAATCGCTTTGTGTTTTCCCGGCCGGTCTTTTGATTGATAAAAATGCTGGGTAAGGGCTTTGGCCAAAATATCGTTCATCAAAGTGGATTTGCCCGAACCGGATACGCCCGTGATGCATACGAATTTTCCCAAAGGAATTTCCACATTGACTTTTTTTAAATTAAATTCTTCGGCTTCCAAAATTTTAATGGACTTGCCATTGCCCGGCCGGTAAGACTTTGGCTGAGAAATTGATAATTTTCCTGATAAATATTTGCCGGTAATGGATTTCGGACTTTGGGATATTTTTTTTGCCGTACCCTCGGCTACCACTTCTCCGCCATAGGTGCCGGCGCCCGGCCCGATGTCAATCACCCAATCGGAAGATTTTATCATACCCTCATCATGTTCCACCACGATCACGGTATTACCCAAATCGCGCAAGTCTTTAAGCGTAGAAATCAATCGTTCGTTGTCTCTCTGGTGCAGTCCGATGGACGGCTCGTCCAAAATATAAATCACGCCGCTTAGCCGGGAGCCGATTTGCGTGGCCAACCGGATTCTCTGCGCTTCACCGCCGGAAAGCGTGGTGGCGGCCCGATCCAAAGTCAGATATTCCAAGCCCACATTGTAAAGAAATTCCAAACGCACAATTATTTCTTTGATAATTTGGCGGCCGATTTTCCTCTCCCGCTCGGCCAGAACCGCTGATTCAGGACGATTCGCTTCTTTTTCCAAAAACCGAAAAAATTCCAGAGACCGCTCAATGGTCATAGACACGATTTGATCAATCGGTTTTTCCGCGATCGTCACGGACAAGACTTCCGGCTTCAGCCTTTTTCCCCGGCAGACCGGGCAAAGAGAGACACGCATATAGCGCTCAATTTCAGAACGAATATAATCGGAATCAGTCTCTTTGTAGCGCCGTTCCAAATTGGGAATTATGCCTTCGTGCTTTACTTCAAAACCGTCCACTTCATATAAAGTATCACCCGTTCCGTACAGAACCATTTTCAATTGCTTGGAAGACAGCTGGCCGACCGGCACATCAATAGAAAAATTATGCTTTCTCGCCGCCTCTTGCAAAAGCCGTATATGCCAGCCCGTATTGGGCGCGATTCTTGCCCACGGCCGCACCGCGCCCTGGGCGATTGTCAGATTTTTATTCGGAAAAACCAATTCCTCGTCCACTTCCAATTTCGTCCCCAATCCGGTGCAAACCGGGCAAGCGCCGTGCGGACTGTTAAATGAAAAATTACGCGGCTCAATTTCCATTATGTTTATTCCGCATTTGGGGCAGGCGAATCTTTCGGACAATACCAAGTCTTCCTCCGTATCGGAACGATGAATGATTACCGCCCCCTCGCCCAATTCCAAAGCGGTTTCCAAAGATTCAAAAAGCCGCGATCGTTCCTCCGGATCAATATTGAACCGGTCAATCACCACTTCAATGTTGTGTTTTTTTTGCTTGTCAATTTTGAGATCCAACGCTTCTTCAATCGGATAAGACATCCCGTCAAAACGGACGCGGCTGTAACCGGCTTTCTGCAATTCGGACAACAAATTTTTATGTTCGCCTTTTTGATCCCTGATTAATGGCGCCAAAAGAACAGCGGGCGTATTTTTCGGCAACGCCAAAATGCGCTTAGTAATCTGATCTCTGGTTTGCCGTTTGATCTCTGTCCCGCAATTGGGACAATGCGGCCGGCCGATTCGCGCGAAAAGAAGCCGAAGATAATCGTAAATTTCCGTCACCGTGCCCACGGTGGAACGGGGATTATGCGACACTGATTTTTGATCAATAGAAATGGCGGGCGACAATCCTTCAATCTGATCCACGTCCGGCTTGTCCATTATTCCCAGGAATTGCCGCGCGTAAGAAGACAGGCTCTCCACATAGCGCCTCTGCCCTTCGGCGTAAATCGTGTCAAAAGCGAGCGATGATTTGCCGGATCCGGAAAGCCCGGTCATCACCACCAATTTGTCGCGCGGAATCTCCACGCTGATATTTTTCAAATTATGCACCCTGGCGCCTTTGACCACTATTTTATTTGGCATACCCGGTAAAAAATTAAACAAGAAACCCGCCCATTATACACCCCTTGTCAAGAGCAGTCAAGGGGTCGTATAGTTAACACCTTGACCTTTCCTCAATATTCTGCTACAAATACATATTCAGTTCTTTTACAACGCTCCATTGGGAGCGGCCTGGCCCGAAGGCATCGGGTAACATCTCCAAAGTCTTTAAAAAGGACAAGGAAAAAATAAAAGGAGGTAAAGTGTAATGAAAAATAAAAGCACAAACCGGAAAAATGGTCTTTGGACCGCGAGTTTCGGAGAAATCGGAGCGACTTTAAAAGCGCTCCAGGATTACGGCGTAACGCTGGAACATCTGGCTCGGCTTCGCGCCGAACCCGAATACGCCAAACGCGTAGCGGAGTATATCCTCCGCGGCGGCGTAGAATATTCGGAGCACCACAAACTCGCTCGCGCTCTGATGAATCAAAACTTTTTCGGAATTGAGGATTGGACTCGCTTTTATAAAGTTAGCTTCTCATGGGAGCAACTCCGCCAAACTCCCGAGTTTCCGTGGAACAAAGACATTCTCCTGTCAACTTGCCCGCTTTGCTGCAAGATCGTAAAGGATTGCCACTTCGCTTTCTTGGGACTTGATCGCATCAATGGCGATCCGCTTACATTCAAGAAATTGCAAGAACTCCATCCCGCTACGGGACACCCAAAATTTGCTTCATATTATTCGAAGTATGATCCGCATTATTCCGGCAAGAAGTTTATAACAGAGACTACTATGGATTTCAGATGGTATCTATTACACACAGATATCGTTCCCGGATCAGAAAATAAAACTCTTGAAGAACAGAAAGCCATGCTCCCTGCGGAGTATGAAATACCGTCCATTGTTGCAGAAACCGCGAAAGACCTGTTCGTTTGCAGAAAAACAGGAACTTATGCGATTTCGGCCTGGTTTAAACGGTGCGCTGATATAAGAAGGTCAGACGGCTATGACAGTCATGTCTCAGTCAGGTGTTATTCCAAGACTGAAGGTTTGGATTTCAATAATACCTTTACCGATATTAATGTTCATAATAAACTCTGTATCGCCGCCTCGCGGAAGCCCGGAGTTTGATTTTTAATCATTTTTATTCGTCAATCACTTCCCCCGCCAAACCAGTTTTGGCGGGGGCTTTTTTGTTTAAAAAATAAAAATCAAAGCGCCTAAATCATTAATTTCACTCAAAGCTCGCCCCTCTGAATTTATCCGTCTGAATTCACTAACAATCTTTCGCATATTTTAACATCAAGACCGCTTAAATCAATTATCAGTTAATATGCTGTATCTATCGTATGTTTTGACGATCGTCAAAACATACGATATAATATAATTGAATTATGGCATATAAATTAAAGTTAAAAAAACAGGTTTATTATTCTAAGGTAATTGTTTCCTAATAAAAATCGCTATAAATAATATTATGAAAGGAGAAACTCGCTTAAAAATTTTGGAATTGATTGAAAACTCCGCTCAAGCGGCTGAAGAATTATTTTTTATCTTTACGGTTCCTTACGGCACATCCAGAAAAGGAGCGGAATATCTTTTAAACCAGCGCAGGAAAAAAATAGAATTATTTAAAGATTCTGATTACCGTAAAAGGCATTTGCGTTTCAATGATCTTCTTTACCGCCTTCGCAAAGAAGAATTGGTAGAAAAAAATGGCGGCAAAAAATTATTGATAAAACTGACGGCCAAGGGGCGCCAAGTTCTTGAAAGGCTCCGCCAAAGAAAGCAATACAACCCGTCTAAAAGCAATTATGAAGCGCAAAAAGACGGTTCGCTTAAAATAATTATCTTTGATATTCCAGAGGCCGAAAGAACAAAACGCGCTTGGCTGAGAGAGGTGCTCAAGAATCTGGAATTCAAAATGCTCCAAAAAAGCGTCTGGGCCGGCAAAGTAAAATTGCCGGAGAAATTCATACGCGATTTAGAGACGCTTCGCCTTTTACCTTTTGTTGAAATATTCGCAATTGACAAAAGAGGGACATTGAAACGAATAGAGTAATTCAATGTGAATTAAAATCAATCTATCTTCTAATTTATGTCATTTATTTAACCTCTTAAATAAATGATTTTTATAAATTATTTTATTATCGTGTTTTTAGACGATCGTCAAAACGCACGATAGGATATAAAATGATCGCAAAATACATACAATAAATGATTTAATTTTTGAAATAAACGCAAGAAGCAGCTTTGTTAACATTTTGTTGAGAAAACTATGCCATCGCTTTTCAATAATCTCAAGCACATTCCCCGCTCTCCCGGCGTGTATTTTTTCAAAGATGCCAAGGGCAAGATTTTATACATTGGCAAAGCCAAGGATTTGCAGAAAAGGATCAGCCAGTACAAACAAGGACGGATAGTGTCGCCGCAGACCGACATAATGCTTTCCAAAGCCGCTAAAATTGATTTTTTGGTCGCTTCTAGCGAAGTGGAGAGTCTCGTCTGGGAAAATAATCTAATCAAAGAACATCAGCCCAAATATAATATCCGTCTGCGCGATGACAAAGATTATCTTTACATTAAAATATCGGATGAGCCGTTTCCTAAAATCACGGCCGAGCATCGCGCCAATCTGTCCGGCGGCGAGCTTATCGGCCCTTTCACTTCTTCCGAATATGTCCAGACGACTTTAAAAACAATCAGAAAAATATTTCCTTACCGCACTTGCAATACTCTGCCAAAAAAACCCTGTCTTTATTTTTTCATAAAACTTTGTCCGGCGCCGTGCGTTGGAAAAATCTTGCAAAGTGATTACGCGGAAACCATTCAAAAAATCCGCCAAATCATTTTAGGCAAAGATAAAAAAATTATCGGCGAACTAAAAGCGCAAATGCGCGATGAATCAAGCATCCAAAATTATGAAAAAGCAGCCGCTTTGCGCAATCAATGGCAAGCCCTGGAACATGTTTATGGCCGAAATATCGCGACAACCGGCGATGAAGATTTTTTCAGCATTGCCAAAACGGAATCATACGCGGCCGCGCATTTATTTATTATTCGCGACAAAAAAATGATTCGCTCGGAAACTTTTTTATTTGACCGGGCCAAAGATTATTCGGAAGGAGAAATATTGCAATCCGCCATTTTAAATTTTTATGAACACGCCGCCAGTCTTCCGAAAAATATTATCGCCTTGCGCCTGCCGGCGAATTTTGACCTTACTTTAAAATGGCTGAAAGCTAAAGCTGAAAAACTTGAAGTTCCAGCGCCAAAATTTATAATCGCCAAACGCGGACTGAAAGCGCGGCTTTTGAAAACCGGCCAACGCAATGCTTTGGAAAAAATAAGCTGGCATAAAATCTCGCAAACTTCTGTCCAAAAACAGGCGGGGCAATCCGCGGATGATTGGCAAAAAATTTCAAATCTTTCAACCCTCCCGCGCCGCATTGAGTGCTATGACATTTCCAATATTCAAGGAACAGATGCCGTAGGATCTATGGTGGTCTTTGAGAACGGCCGGCCTAAAAAATCGGATTACCGCCGGTTTATTATTAAAACTATTTTCGGCGCCAATGATCCGGCCATGATGGAGGAAGTGATAAGCCGCCGCTTGAATCACAAAGAATGGCCAATGCCTGATCTCATTCTTTTGGATGGAGGCCTTCCCCAGCTTTCCGCGGTTTTTCGGCTTTTCAAAGAAAAAAATATTAAAATTCCTTTGGCCGCTTTGGCAAAAAAAGAGGAGGAAATTTATATTCCTCATCAACTTCAGCCGATTCGCTTGCCCAAAAATTCTCCAGCTCTCCATATTCTTCAAGCCATCCGCGACGAAGCCCACCGCTTTGCCATCGCTCATTACCGCCAACGGCACAGAAAAAAAATAATCAACAAATTATGAATGAACAAAAATTAATTTCCAAATCCCTGCGCCGCGAGAAAAAAACCCGCAAACCGAAAATGAAAATTTCCGGCCGACGGGTGAAAAATCTCGCAAAACTTATCTTGGAAAAAGCGAAAAAGAATGAATAATTCTCACGCGAACCGAAAATGCATAATGTCGCCGTCTTGGACGATGTACTCTTTACCCTCAAGACGTAGCAGGCCTTTGTCGCGCGCTCCGGATTCTCCCTTGCAGGCGACAAAATCATCGTAAGAAATAGTTTCGGCGCGGATGAAACCTTTTTCAAAATCAGTATGGATCACGCCGGCCGCCTGGGGGGCTTTTGATCCTTTTTTAATCGTCCAAGCTCTGGTTTCTTCCGGCCCGGTCGTCAAAAAAGTAATCAATCCCAAAAGCTCGTATGATGCGCGAATAAGCCGATCCAATCCTGATTCAGCAATACCCAACTCTTTCATATATTCTTTGGCTTCTTCCGGAGCAAGTTCCGAAAGCTCGGCTTCAATTTTGGCCGAAATGACTACCGGCTTGTCATTGGGTGAAAAATATTTTTGATAACTCTCCGGATCAAATGGCCCGGATTCGTCAGTATTCGCCACGAAAAGCATCGGCTTGTCCGTCAGGAGATTAAGCTGCTTGACGATCGGCCGCTCTTCCTCCGTCCTTTGAAAATCTCTGGCCGGCAAACCTCCCTCCAAATGCGCGAGCAAACGCGAAAAAAAATCAAATTCCGCCTTGGCCGCTTTATCTCCGGTCTTGGCTCTCCCCGCCACCGCATCAACTCTTTTTTTCACGGTCGCCATATCCGCGAAATTCAATTCCAGATTGATTGTTTCCATATCGCTTTTGGGATCAACCTTGTTCGCGGTATGAATAATATTGGAATCGCCGAATACCCGCACCACTTGAACAATCGCATCCACTTCCCTGATATGGCTTAAAAATTGATTGCCCAGACCCTCTCCGCTATGAGCGCCCTTGACTAATCCGGCAATATCATAAAATTCAATGGTCGTCGGGATGGTCTTGGCCGACTTGGACATTTGCGTCAATACATCCAGCCTCTCGTCCGGCACGGCCACGATGCCCACGTTGGGTTCAATGGTGCAAAAAGGATAATTGGCAATATCCACTTGTTTTTTAGTAATTGCCTTAAACAGCGTTGACTTGCCCACATTGGGCAGACCGACAATTCCGATGGAAAAAGACATACGAAATAAACTTAAATGTCAAAACGCAAAGCTCAAAACTATTGACGCAAAGCTGTTGACTCTTGCTAAAATATGAACTTTCGCTTATAATAAACTATGCTTTAATTAATTAAAATTAACATAAAAATCTTATGATGGCAAACTCAATGTACCCGAGGAGCGTAAGTTCATTCATCCGTTCCGAAAAATCGCGCATTAGAAAATCAACCAGCGATGTTGAAAAACAGAAAAGTCTGATTTCCGAACTGTATCAAAAGTTTGAGAATTACAAGAAACAAACAGCAAATCCCAAATCTAAATAACAAATGTCAATCATGTCCAAAATTCAAATTTTGACATTTAGATTTTGGCATTGAGATTTTTTAAATATTATGGTTGAAAGCACTTACCCGATTCCATCAACTAAGACAGAATTCCCGCTTTTGGCTTTGCGGGATATGGTGGTATTTCCGGGCGTTCAGGTCGGCATTTTAGTCAAGCGCCAAAAATCCATTATGGCGCTGGAAGCGGCGATGGCGCGGGACAAAATGATGGTTTTCACCACCCAAAAAACCAAAGACGCGGAAGAGCCGAAAAATCAAGACCTTTATCAAATCGGCACCGTGGGGCAAATCAAAGAAGTTTTGAAATCTCCGGACGAAACGGTCCGCGTGGTGGTGGAAGGAATGCGCCGCGTGGAAATAAAGGAATTCGTCCAGACCGATCCTTTTTTCAAAGTAAATATCCGCGCCATTGAAGAAATTATCATTCGCAATCCGGAGCTGGAGACGCTGGCGCGCCAAATCATCGACCAATTCAAACAAATCGTGGCTTTGGGCGAAATGGTGCCGCTGGACGCTCTCATCACGATTTTTAATACGGCCCAGCCGCCGCGCCTGGCCGATCTCATCGCCTACCATCTTGATATTCCCTTGCCGGACCGCCAGAGCATTTTGGAAGCGTTTGACATAAAAGACCGGCTGGCCAAATTAAAAAAAATTCTGGTTAAAAAAATAGAATCGTTAGGCATTGAAAGAAAAGTGCAGGCCGAGACCCAGGAACAGCTTTCTAAAATGCAAAAAGAAGTAATCTTGCGCGAACAACTCAAAGCCATTGAAAAAGAGCTGGGCATCAAAGAAGAAAAAGAAGAAATGGAAGAAATCCGCAAAGGCATAAAAAAAGCCAATATGCCTAAGGAGACCAAGGCCAAAGCGGAAAAAGAGCTGGGGCGTCTTGAAAAAATGTCTCCGATGAGCCCGGAATATTCATACATCCGCACTTACCTCGATTGGCTGGTCAATATGCCGTGGGGAAACAAATCCCAATCAAAAATCGACATCAAAGAAGCGGAAAAAACATTGAATAATGATCATTACGGATTAAAAAAACCAAAAGAAAGAATTTTGGAATATTTGGCCGTGCAAAAATTGGTCGGGAAAATCAAAGGCCCGATTCTCTGCTTTGCCGGCCCGCCCGGCGTAGGCAAGACTTCCATCGGCAAATCGATCGCCCGGGCCATGGGGCGCAAATTCGCCAAAATTTCTTTGGGCGGCATCAGAGACGAAGCGGAAATCCGCGGCCACCGCCGGACTTATGTGGGAGCGATGCCCGGCCGCATTATCCAAGGAATTAAAAATGCGGGCGAATCCAATCCGGTATTTATGCTGGATGAAATAGACAAGGTGGGCGCTGATTTCAGGGGCGATCCGTCGTCCGCTCTTTTGGAAGCGCTGGATCCGGAGCAGAATAACGCTTTTTCCGATCATTATCTGGAAATGCCGTATGACCTTTCCGATGTTTTATTCATTACTACGGCCAATGTTTTGGACACCATTCCGCCGGCATTGCGCGATCGGCTGGAAGTGATTCAATTCACCGGCTATACCGAGGATGAAAAATTCCACATTGCTCAAAAATATCTGGTTCCGAAAATTTTGGAAACCCACGGATTGAAGGATAAAAAAATTTCAATGACCGAGCCGGCTCTGCGCACCATCATCCGCGAATACACCAGGGAAGCCGGAGTGAGAAATCTGGAAAGAGAAATCGCTTCGGTGTACAGAAAAATCGCCCGGACTGCGGCCGAAGGCGGCAAATTACCCTCGGAAATCACCATAGACGATATTCATAGATATTTGGGCGCGGCCAAATTCTTCCTGACGATGGCGGAAAAAAGAGATGAGGTCGGCGTGGTGACGGGCATGGCCTGGACCGAAGCGGGCGGGGACATTCTTCAAATCGAAGCCACAAAAATGCCGGGCAAGGGCCAGCTGATTCTCACCGGCCAATTGGGAGATGTAATGAAAGAATCGGCCAGGGCGGCTTTGTCTTACGCGCAAAGCAATGCCAAACAATTAGGCATCAAGGAAAAATTTGATAAAATTGACCTGCATATCCATGTGCCGGCCGGCGCTATCCCTAAAGACGGACCGTCCGCCGGCCTCGCTATGGCCACGGCTTTTGTGTCCATTCTCACGGGCCAAAAAGTAAAAAGGGAAGCGGCGATGACCGGAGAGATCACTCTGCGCGGCCGCGCTTTGGAAATCGGCGGAGTAAAAGAAAAAGTAATCGCCGCCCATCGCGCCGGAGTAAAGATGATTATTTTGCCTCTAAAGAACAAAAAAGACTTGGAAGAAGATGTGCCGGAAAATGTGCGCCAAGACCTTAAATTCAAATTCGTGGAGCACATTGAAGAAGTGCTGAAAATTATTTTTACAAAATAAATCTATATTGCCGTAATAAAAAAACGCTCCAATTTTTGGAGCGTTTTTTTACTTTATGGCTTTACGGCTATACAGATTTTTACGGCTTTCTTGGCTGCCTTGACCACATTAGCTAAAAGCATTGCCACGGTGACCGGTCCAACGCCTCCGGGTACGGGCGTGATATAAGAAGCTTTTAGCGAAACATCGGCAAAATCAACATCGCCCGCAATCCGGCCAAGATGCTTGGCCGTTCCGGCATCAATCACCACTGCTCCTTTTTTAATCATTTCCTTTTTGATTAAATTTGGTCGGCCGACTGCGGATATCAAAATGTCCGCTTTTTTTGTTTCATAGGAAAGATTTTTGGTTTTCCGATCGCAAATAATCAATTTCTTCACCTTTTGCTTCAAAAGCGCAGCCACCGGCTCTCCCACGAGCATCCCCCGCCCCACTACGACAACCGAGGATTTTTCAAGCGGCTTTTTTGCAATTTTTAAAAATTCTAAAACCGCTCCGGCCGGCGGCGGCACAAACGCCGGTTCTCCTTTTTCAAATTTTTTTCTGGACTCATCAGACAGAACATCAACATCTTTTTCCGGCACGATCGCGTTAAGAATTTCTTTTTTAGGCAAATGCGCGGGCAAAGGAAGCTGGACGATTATTCCGGAAACTTTTTCATTTTGATTCAGACCGGAAATCAGGCTAACAACTTTTTCCTCCGAAACTTGCGCGGGAAACTTATAGAACAAAAAATCAACTCCAATCTCTTTGGCGGTTTTTTCTTTGGCTTTGATGTATGACAAAGAAGCCGGATCACTGCCCGCGTACACCACGGCCAACGCGGGCTTGAGTTTCATCTTAGCAATTTTTCTTTTCAGTTGGTTTTTAATTTTTTGGGCAATCGCTCGCCCGTCAAGAATAGCCATACGCTATTAATTCTATCAATAATCATCAAACAATTCAAATTTTCGTATAAATAAAAAGGAGTGCCTAATATTCAGACACTCCAACTCCAATCTCTATCATTCATGGAGCTATGTATAATGCCGCCCGAATCAACCAAGGAAGAAAAAGAGGCAAGACGCCATATACAAAAAGTAATAAAGGCACCACAAATGAAAGAACTAAACCAATTTCTCCCCGAATAATTTTTAAATCTTCCGGATTCATAACCAACCTCCTTTCTAAATTATTTTACAACCACCAGCGGTATTGTCGGCGCGGACCAGTGCACCAATTCAGCCATATCCGGGGAAACAAAAATCTTTCTCGGACCGCTTTCGGTATTAAGATTGATAGTGCCATAGACCTTGATACCGCAAAGATATAAATCACCGCCAAAAGAGGTGCCTTCAAGATCTAGTTCTCCCGCGATCGTAGCGTTAGTTAATTCCAAATCATATTTAATCGAAGTGCAAAGAATCTCTAAGTTGCCTTCAATAATCGCGCCTGTTAAATCTATCATTCCTATGGAGGCGGTGTCTATAATTAAATCGTTACTATAAACAATACTGCCTCCCAGAATTAATTCATCCTCTTTCCAGCCGTAAAGATATAAAGTTTCCTTAATCGTTGCATCATCTTCAAATCGCGCATCTTTCTTTAGTTTTTCTTTTGCTTCATTTTCAGAGAGTTTAATCATGCAATCCTCCTTGCCCCGAAATTATGACCGCCGGGGTTGCGGGTAAATTGTTGATGTAAAGAACTATTAAGAAATTGAATTCTACGCCTAAAGAACGATTTTGTCAAGAGTTAATTATATGTTAAAATAATAGTATTAAGATTTTATGATTACTCCTTATGAATATCAATTCAAAAATCTTCAAGGCCTACGATATTCGGGGCGTTGTGCCGGATGAATTAAATGAACAAATCGCGGAAAGGGTAGGAATGGCGTTTGTTAAATTTCTTAATGAAGAGGGCGTTAATCCAAAAACCGTTGTGGTCAGCCGCGATATGAGGACATCTTCGCCCGCGCTTTTTGCGGCCTTATCAAAGGGTATTGCGTCAATGGGTATTGATGTCATTGATATTGGCCGGAGCTCCACCGATATGTTTTATTTTGCTTGCGGGACGCTCAATCTTCCCGGCATTGCCATCACGGCTTCGCATAACCCCAAGCAATACAATGGGTTTAAGATGATCAAAAAAATGCCTTACGCTATCGGCAAAGGACAAGGAATGGAAAGGATTCAAGAATTGGCAATGAGCGGCGATCTTGCTCCGGCCGGAGAAAAAGCCGGAAACATTGTCCAAAAAGATGTGCGTGATGATTATATAAAAAAAATACTGTCATTTATTGACGCGTCTAAGATAAAGCCGCTCAAAGTCGCGATTGACTGCGGCAATGGCATGGCCGGGCCGTATATTGAACGGCTGAAGGAATTTCTGCCCATCGAAATCATTCCGATGTTTTTTGAACCGGACGGGACATTTCCCAATCATCCGGCCGATCCGCTGGAAAAAGCAAATCGCGCCGAATTGGAAAAACGCGTGGTAGCGGAAAATGCGGATTTGGGAATCGCTTTTGACGGCGATGTGGACCGGTGTTTTTTTGTGGACGATACGGGCGAATTCGTGTCCGGTGATTTTCTTACCGCGTTCCTGGCCGAAAGATTTTTGAAAAAATTTCCGGGCGGAAAAATCATTTACGATTTGCGCGCCAGCGATGTGGTGCCGGACACGGTAAATACTCTGGGCGGCCGGCCTTTGATCAACCGCGTGGGGCACGCCTATATCAAGCGCCGGATGATTGAGGAGGGCGCTATTTTCGCCGGCGAAGTGACCGGACATTATTATTTTAAGAATTTTTTCAATGCCGATTCCGGACTTATCCCCGCGCTCTTGATTTTAGAAATACTTTCTGAAGAAAATAAAAAGTTTTCGGAGATTCTAAAACCTTTGCGGGAAAAATATTTCATCAGCGGGGAAATAAATTCCAAGGTGAACGATGTCAAAGCGGTATTGAAAAAAATTGAAGCAATTTATAAGGCCGGAGAGATTGAAAAAATTGACGGCATTTCGGCGCGCTTTGCCGATTGGCACTTCAATGTGCGCGGATCAAACACTGAGCCTTTGATCAGGCTCAATCTTGAAGCCAAAACTAAAGAGATGATGGAGGAAAAAAGGGATGAATTGCTGCAAGTTATCAGAGGTTAGATAAGTATTATTAATCAAAAAATCTCTCAAATGAGGGGTGACGCGGAGGCGGGTTTTCCTTAAAAGCGCGCACTCCGACCGAGTTCGGAGGAGCACTTTTAAGGGTGCCGCAGCGGCAGGACCCCGAATCGAATTAACTTCTTGCAGATAAAGTTATGACTGCAAAAACTTTAAAACCGGAATACAAAACGGAATTATTTACCGGCATCAGGCCGACCGGCAGTCTTACCGTGGCCAATTATTTTGGCGCGGTAAAGCCGATAATTGAACTTCAGGATCAAGGACTAAAACCGCTTGTTTTTGTCGCTGATCTCCACGCTCTGACCGACTGCGAACCGAAAGATGTGAAAAAATATGTCAATGAAGTGGTTGCCGATTACATCGCGCTTGGCGTTGACCCAAATAAGTCCAATCTATTTTTACAATCTTCAATTGAGAACGAAATCGCCGTTCTGACGCTTCTTTTGTCCCGCCACACAAATGTCTCGGAATTATTGCGCGTACCGACTCTGAAAGACAAACTCAAAAACAACGCCCGGCCCGAGACGGCCAATGCCCTGCTTTTCCTATATCCGGTAATGATGGCCGCCGATATCCTTATCCAGCGCGCCAAAAAAGTTCCGGTGGGCCAGGATCAAGTGGCGCACATTGAATTTGCGAGAGAACTGGCAAAAGATTTCAACAAAAAATACGGAGAAGTATTTCCTATGCCGCAGCCGCTGGAACAAAAGGCATTGCGCATTATTTCTTTAAAGGGCGAAAGTAAAATGAGCAAATCAATTCCTCAAGGCGCGCTTTTTTTAAGCGATGACGCGAAAACTATTGCCAAGAAAATAAAAACCGCCGAGACCGCTTTTGAAGGAAAAATGAACGACCGACTGGAAAGCCACATCATAGTGGCCAAGGGATTAGCCAAGACTGAAAAAGAAATACAAGAAATTGACGGCATAATTGATGAACATAAAAAGGGCAAAGCCGTAATGGGACAATTCAAGCAGATTTTTACCCGCGTGGCGCAAGACTTCCTGCAAGAATTTCAAGCCAGAAAAAAAGAAATAACCAAAGATCCGTCCTTTATCCCATCTGTCCTTGAGCAAGGCGCCAAAATCGCCCGAGCCAATGCGCGGGAAACTTTGGAATTGACCAAGCAAGCGCTGTATGGATAAAAATAATATCACCATTTAAACAAAAAACCCCGCGGGAATTCCCGCGGGGTTTTATTATTCCGTTAAAAACAAGATTTACACCCGGATGATCACCGGCAAAATCATTGGCCGGCGTTCGGTCTGCTGATATAGAAAATCTCCTATTTCATCGCGTATCCTGTTTCTCAAAGGCGCCCAGCCGCTTTCTTTTTCTTCTTCGCGAGCCGATTCAACCGTCCTTTTGACTCGTTCTTTAAGATCGGCGATCAATTTCTCGGACGCGTTCACATACACGAAACCGCGCGAAATAATATCCAATTCGGAAACAAGCTGTTCGGTTTTCTTATCAATTGTGGCGATAATCACCACCATGCCGTCCTGCGCCATCACCTGCCGATCGCGCAGCACCACCTGTCCCACATCGCCCACGCCCAGTCCGTCCACCAAGACCAATCCGGCCGGAATTTTTACTCCGGTGATTTGCGCCCGATCTTTGCCCACTTCCAAAATATCTCCGTTGTTCAATATGAAAATATTGGCGCGGGGTATGCCGATGCTTTCGGCAAGCTCGCCGTGCACTTTCAGCATAAACCTTTCGCCGTGCACCGGTACGAAAAATTTTGGCCGCAAAAGCATCAGCATTAATTTCAGCTCTTCCTGTTTGGCGTGGCCGGACGCGTGCACATCAAATGTTTTATTGTAAATCACATCGGCGCCGAGATCCACCAAATTGTTCATAATGCGCGCGATGGCCCGCTCATTGCCCGGAATGGGCGAAGAAGACAGAATCACGGTATCGCCCGAACGGATCTGAATTTGCTTGTGCTCGCCCCTGGCCATCCTACCCAAAGCCGACTCTTCCTGGCCTTGGCTTCCGGTGGAAAGAATAGTCACGCGATTTGGAGGGAATTGAGAAACTTGGGTTAATTTTACGATCGCGGACGCCGAATATTTCAAATAACCGTATTTGGTGGCGATCATTACCGCCTTTTCCATAGACCGTCCGGAAAAAGCGACTTTTCTGCCGTGCTTGACCGAAGCGTCTATCACCTGCTGGACCCTGGCTAAAAGATTGGCAAATGTGGATACCACCACCCGGCCCTTGGCCTGTCCGATCAGCTGATCCAATTGAACGCCGATTTCTCTTTCCGAAACCGTAAAACCTTTTTGCTCGGCATTGGTTGAATCGCTCATAGCTAAAAGCACGCCTTCATTTCCGATCTTGGCGATTTTGCCGAATTCGGCCGGCGCTTCATTGATCGGCGTATAATCAAATTTGAAATCTCCGGTATGGACGATATTGCCGACCGGCGTTTTTATCACTACGCCGACGCTGTCCGGAATATTATGATTAACGCGGAAAAAAGCGACTCCGAAAACTCCGAGCTTTAATTGATCATCCGGATGAATCTCATTCAATTTAGCCACGCGGTCCAGCTGAAATTCTTCCAGCCGGTCGCGCGTCAAAGCCAAAGTAAGCTTGGTGCCGAAAATCGGCGGATTGCCCAACCGTTTCAGAATATAAGGAATGCCGCCCATATGGTCCAAATGGCCGTGCGTGATGACGACTCCTCTTATTTTTTCGTAATTCTTTTGCAAATAAGAAGTGTCGGGGATTATGAAATCCACTCCCGGCATATCCTCGTAAGCGAACATTATGCCGATATCAATAATGATTATGTCGTTTCCGTATTCCAGAAACGCCATATTTTTGCCAATGCCGTCCAGGCCGCCCAAAGGAACGATATTAAGCTTGGGTCCCTGGTAAACGGCTGTTTTGCGCGTTATGCCTCTTTGGCGGTTAATATTGCGATCCCGGCGCATTGGCGGACGCGCCATGACCGGAACAGCCTTAGGCTGAATTCTCGGCTGCGTAATTCGTGAAATCATATTTGTTGAATTATTGCTTTGATTCTTTTAATAAAGTGCGAATCAAAGTTTTTTTATTAATTATTTAATTATTCTGATTATGTTTATGTTTAAATATTATAATGCCCCCGAGAGGACTCGAACCTCTACGAGATTGCTCTCACTAGCTCCTGAAGCTAGCGCGTCTACCAATTCCGCCACGAGGGCAAAAAATTAAAGAACCCGAATATTATTTCCAAATCCTCTTTGTTTTTATATACCAAGCTCCAATGCCATTGAACCGTTCGGAAAAATTCGCCAGAGACGAGTCTTTCAATCCTTTGATTTCAGAAGATACAATATACGGATAAGCCGGTTGATACAGAAAAAGGGCGGGGATTTCGGTAGTCAGAATCAGATTTTGCGATTCTTTTATTTTTTTGGCTCGTTCCTCCTTGTTGGCTGTCGTGCGGCTCGCATCCAAAAGCTCGTCAATGTCGCGATTTTTAATATCTGATAAATTAAATCCCGTTTCCTTGGCTTGAGACGAGTGCCAAAAAGAATACAAATCATTATTGCGTCCGACATATTCGGTGGCCAGCACGATGTCAAAATTTCTCGGTTTAATCGCTTCTTTTTGAAACACGGCCGCCTCAATCGGTTCAATATTGATTTTTACTCCTACCTCGCTCCACTGTCTTTGTAAAATTTCCGCAGTTTTGACCAAAATCGGATCATTGATTGTTTTCAAGCTCAAAATCAATTCCTG
The DNA here is from genome assembly GCA_004298615.1 of Patescibacteria group bacterium. Lineage (GTDB taxonomy): Bacteria > Patescibacteriota > Patescibacteriia > SCPX01 > SCPX01 > SCPX01. The sequence continues at coordinate 19,129 of SCPX01000062.1, forward strand.
ATCTCCTTTTTTTCTGGTGCCGCCTTCCTGCGACTTGAATCCGGCAAGGTCCAGCAATTCTTCCGCTTTTTTCTTGTCATATTCATACCGCTTTACATCATCGGCGTATTCATAGCTTCCCGGAATGATCGGCCCGTCAACCAGCCTGCTTCCCAAAAGCTCGGGCAAAGCCGCGATTTCCTGTTTTCTTGCCGCTATAATCAAAGCTTCGCGCACTCCTTTTTCTTTTAAAATCTGATTTTTTTTATTGAAAAAAGCGGCCGTGTACTGGGGAAGTAAAATTTTATAAACATTGGATTTTTTTGAAACTGACGAAAGATTTATTCCTTCGCCAGAAGCGATTGGCCTCGCCCCGTCAATTTGGCGATTTCTCAAGGCATCGGACAGCTCCGCGGCATTGCTGAAAAATTTCACTCGCACGGTCTGCAAATTCGGGCAGTCGCGATAAAATAGGGCATTGGCTTCAAATTCATACTCTTTTATCACTCCTGATTTTTTCTCCCGCGATATTTTGGAATAAGCGTACGGCCCGGTCCCGATCGGCTTCAAATTCAATTCCGAAAGCGTTGCTGAAATCGCCGGAACATTTTCCCACAAATGAACCGGGACAATGCCGATGGTCAGAGAATCAAGAAAATTCGGATTGGCGTCTTTTAACGAAAATTTAACCGTCCGATCGTCAATTTTTTCAATCTGCGCATCTTTGAATTTGGCCGAATGGGGGCTTTTCCACTGCTGATCTTTAATGCTCTCAAAAGTAAAAACGACATCATCGGCGCCGAACTCGGCCCCATCGTGCCAGACAACATTTTGACGAAGGACAAACGAATATTGTTTTTGATCTTCCGAGACCGTAAAACTCTCGGACAAATCATTAATCAATTCTTGTTTATCATTATACCGCAAAAGTCCGGAAAACACAAGGGTCGTCAAATCAAGGTCAATTTCTCTGGCTGAACTCGCGAAGATCGGATTTATGAATTGCGGAGCGCCGGCGATTCCTTCAATGTATGCGCCGCCTTCCTTAGCGGTTTCAATCGTATTATTACTGTAAAATCTTATTCCGAAAATCGCCGATGACAATATAAAAACCAACAAAGCGATTCCAATACTCCTTTTTTCCCGAGTATTCAAGACTTTAGGGAGATAAGCGAGCTGGCGAAGACTGGGCAGGCGTTTTATGGCCGGCCGGCGGCACACCAGGAGAATTCCTTCTTTCGCGTCAGACAGCCAATGCTGGCTTTTTTTTTCCGGTCCGGAGAAACGGCGCCGGATATTTTTTATTGCGTCCTTTAAAATCACAAAACAAAATTATATGAACAAATGCGACAACGCCAAGCCGAATAAAGCGACTGATAAAACGATGGTGGCGTAAAATAAAATCTTTTCAGCGCCGCGCCGCACCGTGAAGACATTGCCTTCTCCGCCGAATACGGCCGAAAGCCCCCCGCCCTTTGTCTGGAGAAGAACCGCGATAATCAACATAGCTGATACGGCAATTTCCGCTATTTTTATGATTTGCAAATACATAATTTATTTGATGCATGATTTAAAAACTAATAAAACAACAAAATATATGATATCACGGAAGCCTTACCGTGTCAACCGCGGCTTCCCGCTCATTAAATTTGGAACTTCGTTCGTCAGTTTTATCCATTGCTCAACGCTTAATTCCTGCGCCCGGGCATTTTCGGATATTCCCATCCGCTTCAAAGTCAGCTCAAGATTTTTTTTATCCAAATGAAAAGCATTGCTTAAATTATTAACCAATTTTTGCCGGCGATGCAAAAATCCGTTGCGAACAATCT
>SCPX01000063.1 GCA_004298615.1 Patescibacteria group bacterium
TTTGAGCTCCATCTCAAAGAGTGCGAGTGGCGGTACGGAAGGGACATTCCACTCCTTGAGGCGGATCTTAAAAAGATATTAAAACATTATTTGCGGGGGTAGTTATCTAGTCTAGAGCCAATCAAAATATACAAAAGCTCGGAAGTCAGAGTTTTAATTTGGAATTCATGATTTTTGTTTTCCTCTTTGATCATAAGCAAAGTATTTATTGTTAATATATTTCATCATATCTAAAAATGCCGCGATTGACAATAGCCGGAAGAAGTGATACTCTAATGAATCAAATGTCCTTTAAATCAACAAGGTCCGTCTTCGTTAAAAATTTTGGCGGACAAAGGAGGAAAAAAATGAACGATAAAATCAGCATTGAATTGTATCCGGATGAATGGGAGTCGATAATAGTGTCATTGAAATACAGAAAAACCATTATTGTGACGGAAAAAGGCCAGAGAGATATGGATCGGTTGATTAGTAAAATAAAAAATCGCTTGCAAGAAGCGGCGCCGTCCAAGTCGTAAAATCATTCGCGTCAGCATCTGTCGCCCCGCGCATATTGGCGGGGCATTTTCTTTAAAAAAAGAACTGTGATAAAATGATGATGTCCTAAATTTTCCCTTGGGCCTATAGTAAAGTGGTATTACGCGGCATTCGCATTGCTGAGGCGGGAGTTCGATTCTCCCTAGGTCCAAAGGAAAATTCGGGAAGGCAAATTTCTATCATTATGTCTAAAAAAATCAGAGTGGGGATTATTTTTGGCGGCAAATCGGCGGAGCACGAAGTTTCTTTGCAGTCCGCCAAAAATGTTATAGAGGCAATTGATAAAGAAAAATACGAACCTGTTCTCATTGGCGTAGACAAAAAAGGAAAATGGCTTTTGGCGGATAGTTCAAAATTTCTTCTGAATAGTGGGAATCCGAAGTTGATTAAACTCAATAACGAAACGAGCCAGAGCGTTGCGCTTGTTCCGCAAAGTGATGGAAGAATTGCAAACCTTGATACTCACGAATCGGATAAATCTATTGATGTAGTTTTTCCGATATTGCACGGCCCATTTGGCGAAGACGGCACGATGCAAGGATTATTGAAGCTTGCCAATATTCCCTTTGTCGGCGCAGATGTTTTAGGTTCGGCGGTTGGAATGGATAAAGATGTAATGAAACGACTTTTGCGGGAGGCCGGAATTCCCATAGCCAAATTTTTGGTTTATAAATCAGACGAGACGATTGATTTTAATATAGTCGCTAAAAAATTGAGCTTGCCGCTTTTTGTCAAACCGGCCAATCTCGGATCATCGGTCGGAATAAGCAAAGCGAAAAATAAAAATGAATTTAGCAGGGCGGTGAAGCTCGCTTTTCAGTACGATGCGAAAATCATTATTGAAGAAAATATAAAGGCGAGAGAAATTGAATGCGCGGTTTTGGGCAATGACAAGCCGATTGCTTCTGTCCCGGGCGAGGTGATTCCAAAAAATGATTTTTACTCTTACAAATCAAAATACTTGGACGAAAACGGCGCGGTTTTGGAAATTCCGGCCAAACTTTCCGAGAATACTATTAAAAATATTCAAAAATTGGCGGTAAAAACTTTTAAGGTTTTATGCTGCGAGGGAATGGGCCGAGTGGATTTTTTCTTGAAAAGCAACGGACAAATTTTAGTTAATGAAATCAATACCATCCCCGGCTTCACCTCAATCAGCATGTATCCGAAATTATGGGAGGCCAGCGGAATCTCATACGCCGCGCTGATAGACCGCCTAATCCAACTGGCTTTGGAAAAATATAAAAAAGAGCAAATATTGAAAACTTCACTTTAAATCGCCGAATAATGATTGAATAATAGACAAGGCGGAAAGCGCGGCCGTATCGGCGCGCAATAGGCGCGGACCCATAGAAATTACGGCCGCGTTTTTTGTTTGGGAAAGCTTTAAAATTTCGTCTCGGGTCAGGCCGCCTTCCGGGCCGATGAAAAAGCCGATATTTTTCAGAGTGAAATTGTTTTTTTGCGCGGCCTGCGGGAAAGTTTGACCGCCTTTTTTATCCAGAATAAAAAAGCGATCGAGATCACCTGCCGCCTCTAAGATTTTCTCAAACTGCAAAAACTCAATTGGCGGAGATTTTACCCGATCGCATTGTTTGGCCGCTTCTTGGGAAATTTTTTTCAATCGCCCGATTTTTTTTTGCTCATCTTGCAGGGAAAAGGGCGCGCGTACGGATTGGAAAATAACAATTTTGGCGACTCCCAATTCCGTGCATTTTTGAATGATGTACTCCAGCGCTTTTTCTTTCACCAGCGCTTGAAATAATATGATTTGCGCTTCCGGCTCCTTCGGCGTTGAAATTTCTTGAAGTATTTTTAAATTAATTGATTTTTTATTCAAATCCAGAATTTCCGCTTCAAATCTTTTTTCGTCCGGTCCTTGAAGATTTATTTTCTCGCCGATTTTTATTCGGCGCGAAAGCATTATGTGTTTTGCTTCTTCGCCTGATATTTCTATTTCTTCACCCAATCGCAGATTCTCGGCCGATAAAAAATAAGACATAAGATTTGCCCAGGAGAGGACTCGAACCTCCAAGCCCTTGCGGGCGCTACCACCTCAAGGTAGTGCGTATACCAGTTCCGCCACCTGGGCAAAAAATTCGGCCATCCGGAGGGCTGGCAACTATTTTTTCGCTTTTGTTTCTTTCAGTTTCTTTTTGTAATTTCTTAAATAGTACAATTTAGCGCGGGCGACTTTGGCTTGTTTGACGATTTCAATTTTTTGAATGGAAGGCATGTGCAAAGGGAAAATGCGCTCCACGCCTATTCCGTCGGAAATTTTTCGCACCGTCATCGTGCCGTTTAATCCCCGGCCATGCTTGATGGCTAAAATTATTCCTTCAAAAATCTGCACCCGCTCTTTTTCTTTGGCTTCTGTTTTGCCTTTGAGCTTTTCCGTCAGCACGATTTCTTTGATTTTTTGATGCACGCGCACAGTCATGCCGGATCGTAAATCCGGCAAATCGGTCTTCAATTTCGGCTGATTGAGCGTTAAGATGGTTGATAAATGCGCATGGGTTGCAGCGGCTTGTTCCATAGTTTTTTTATTTCTAGACATTTAATAATTATTCGCTGTTGCATTGTAATAAAATTACCATATTTTGTCAACCTTGACAAGATGGAAATTTGATGGTATCATAATTTGTTAATGTTCGTTGACAACTGAATCAAAAATAAACAATTCAACAAAAAAACAGGGGGTGTAAAATGGCTGAAGAAGATCAAAAAGAAAAAGAGAAAAAAGAAGCAAAGATTTACCTGTTTAACGGAAGCATTGTGAGAGGCGAGATCATTTCGCCGGAAATCCATATTAGCAAAGGATTGGCGAAGATTATTGCCGTAAAAACCTCTGATTTGAATAGAGTTTCAAAAAGCACCCTTGGATTTTCAAGAGAAAAAGCAATCGTTAAGCTGGACGACGGGTCGGTATTTGTCGGTAAACTGTTGGGAAATATTGAAATAAAATGCACGGACAATGAAGTGGTGAAGGTTCGCTGTAAAGAAATTTTTGCCATTAAAACAAAAGAGGAGGAATAAATATGGCTGAAGAGAAAGAAAAAAAAGAAAAGAATAAAATAGGATTATTTAGTACTATTCGGAGCGTTGGCGAGCCTGAACTTCGAAAATTTGCTGAAGGAATCGCTGATGCCATTCCAGAAGACAGCATCTTTAGAAGTGAAACAGCTGAGAGAGTAATTGGATATTTAAAGACTTGGGTGGAGAATAAAGCCAAGTCAACCCCAGGTCTTAAAGGGGATTTAATGGAGACGGCGACCGATCTTATCGATTTTTCCGGCTTGTTCAGTAAAAAGAGGGGAGGAGAAAAGGTCGCCAAAGTTGTTAAAGATTGGATGGATCAATTTTTTACTGAATCCGGAAAAAGGCTACGCGAGGCAAAGACAATACCGGAGAAAGAGGCTGAGCTCCAGATGATAAAAAGGGAATTTGAGCTTCGGCAAGAACTGCTGAGCATGATAGAGGCGGCGAAGCCAAAACCGGAGTCGGAAAAAGAAAAAAAACCGCTTATTTCCGATGAAGTGAAAAAAGAGGTTAAGGAGACGGTTGAAAAAATAAGAGATAAACACGCCGATTGGATGAAGAAACGCATCCAGACGCTAAAAGAAAGGAAGTGGTGAAAATGACTTGGTTAGAATATTTTAGGATGGTATTAGAATGGATTTCGTTGGAAATATCCGCTCTGCCGCATAGCGATTTTTTGCGCAGAGTAAGAGCACAGGCGGCTGATTTCTGGAGACGGACGCAGAGGCTGGCGCTGGCTATAATAATTATTCCTGTTATTGTCTTTGTTGCCGGAATATTTTTTCATAGCCGACCAACTATCGCTATCGCAGGATTGCTGGCGACAGTTTGTTGGGGAACAATTCTTTTCGCTTTCGCGTCAATCGCCGAGCTTATCACCGCAGTGTACAGAGAAGTTCGCGGTTTAGGCGGCGAAGCGCTTGGAAGAATTTATCTAAAGGCGGTTGCGACCATCCTTTTGGGTGAAATGCTCGTCGTGGGATATGCGATCATTGTGCCGGTATGGAATAATCCCGGCGCCATCCCCATTGTCGCTATGATGGCAATTCTTTTGGCGACGATGATAGCTGTTTGGAAGATGCAGTATAATGTCTTCCATCAGATTGCATTCTGGATCGCAGTCGCGGCGTTCGTATTTTTCACCGCGAGTTTTTTTCTACCCAACACTTTTGCCGTGCTGGACGAAAGGGCGCCGGAAATAGATAAAAATCTTTCCATTTGGGCAAGAAACCCATCCGCGTCGCCAATTCTTATAGTCATTGGAATCATTGCCTTGGTAATTTTGCTTATTTATTTTTTAGGCAAGGTTGCCCCAGCCGGAAGCAAGTTGCTAAAGAGTGCAATAGCGCTGGTGGCCGCGGTGGCTGCGATTTATTTTCTCTGGCCATACGCAAAAGCATTGGCTGGGAAAACCTTTGGCGAGAAACTGCCGGCTTTAGAGCCATACATAGGAAAGTTTGATTCATCAAAAACTAATGTAGTTCTTGAAGAATCGCTTTCGCCGCGCGCGCCTTTTGATCGCAAATATGATTTGCCGAGAATAATTAAAAAAGGCGACATAATCGCGGTTGAAGTGAGCGGAAATTACATCTGGGATCCGGCGGCGGATGGCTATATCGGGCCTTGCGGAGCTTCTTGGACTCCCAAGCAGCTGCACTACAAGGCGAAATTTCCAATCCTGGATTATGGAATCGCCGGCGTGGTGCTAAAAATCGGAGACGGAGGCTATATAGGCCTCTGCGGATCCGGTCAGCGCACTTTTGATGATCGCGGAACAGTGCTTGCCACATTCCGCGCTCTGGAAGATTCCGGATCGTTAACCATCGCCATAAATGAACGGTGGGATTCAGCGGCTTACGCTGATAATTCCGGCAATATATCCGTCCGGGCGTGGCTGATCAATTAATTTTTTGTTCTTTATTGGACGGGCAGGTATTTATACTTGCCCGTATTTTTTTGCTTAAAATATCCGGAATAAGTATAATGAATAAGCCAGCTAGCTTTGGTTATGAGAAACAATAAAAAAATCATTGCGGTTCTTCCGGCTTATAACGCGGAAAAGACGCTTAAGCAAACACTTAATGATATCCCAAAAGATTGGGTTGATGAAATCATTTTAGTTGACGATGCGTCAACTGATGGCACGGCAATGCTGTCTCGTTCGCTGGGTCTTAAGACATTTGTTCATAAAAAAAATTTAGGTTATGGCGGAAATCAAAAAACCTGTTATCAAAAAGCGCTTGAAGCCGGAGCGGACATTGTCGTGATGGTGCATCCGGATCATCAATATGATCCGTCCAATATTCCGCAGGCGGTTATGCCGATAATTTATAATGAAGCGGACGCGGTTTTCGGATCCCGTATGATGATGCCGAGGCAAGCCCGCAAAGGCGGAATGCCTTTATGGAAATATGCGGCAAATATTTTTTTAACCAAACTTGCGAATTTTATTCTGAGAGCCAAGTTAACCGAATATCATTCCGGCTTCCGAGCATATTCTAAAAAAGCGTTAGAAGTCCTGCCTTTTGAGCAAAATTCAAATAATTTTATTTTTGATACGGAAATTATTGTTCAGCTCCTTAATTATAAATTTCGCATTAAAGAAATTCCCATTCCAACAAGATATTTTAAAAATGCTTCCACGATCAATTTTTATCAGAGCTTAGTTTACGGATTGGGCATTGTTTTTTTGCTGGGTAAATATGTTGCCGCGAATATAATATGGGAAAGAAAATAAATTTTAAATATATTGCTTTTCTATCGCTGATCGCGCTGGGTCTGGCTCTTCTTCAGTTTTCTTTTTCAGGAGTAGCCGATCCGGACAGTTATTATCATATAAAATTTTCAGAAATTCTTTCATCTCAAGGATGGAACGCTGTTTCTAAATTGCCGTGGGTTGAATTTAGCGTTTGGAAGAATTTCCCGGCTGATTTATCTTTGGGATATCATTATTTACTAACCGCCTTTTTTAATTTTTCCAGCGATCCAATAATTGCCGCGAAAATTTTAGGCGTTTTTGTTTCCTCCGCCGTTTTTGCTGTTTTTTTTATTATTCTCTTACGGCTGAAAATCTGGCAACCTTTATTCTGGTTGTTTTTATTATTTTTGGGATCCTCGGCTTTTTTGTATCGCTTAATAATTATTCGGCCGGTTATTTTCTCAATAATTTTTTTACTACTCGGCTTTTTATTTGCTTTTGAAAAAAGGCGGTGGGCGCTTTGCTTAACGGCATTTTTTCATTCTCTGATTCACGCGAGTACCGTACCGTTTTTGATTTTTGTTGTCGCGATGGTTTTATTTTTTAAAAAGGATACGCCTCCCAAAAAAAGATTATTTTTATTTTTTTCTTGTGTTGGTGGAGCCTTCTTGGGATTAATTCTCCGGCCAGATTTCCCCTTTATTTTTTACCAATTGGTTTTTCAGGACTGGCATGTTCTTTTTTATCAATGGCAAGGACTTGATTTGGGGCAAGGGAAGGAAATTCATAGCTCTGGCTTGGATCTATATTCTTCGTCTTTTTTAGTTCTGCTTATTTTTTTATCAGCCATTTTTGCCTCAGTAAATAAGAAATGGATTTTTTTTAAGTTAAAATTAAACAAAAATTACGCCGACTTTTCGCCGCGCATCCCCCTTTTAATAATTTCCTTAATTTTCTTGTTGTTTAGCGTTCTTTCTTTTCGTTTCATAGATTATTGGACGCCTTTTGCGGTTCTTTTCGCGGCGCTGGCCGCGAAGCCATTTATTGAACAATTTGATATAAAGGTTTTTTTGCGGAATAATTTTAATAAACACAGAAAAATTGCCGTATTTGCGTCTTTATTTATTATTCTTTTGATTGCAAAAAATATCATCGGAGCCTATTCATCGGTAAAAGTGACCGAATCATTGGAAAAATTTCAAGGCGCATCTATTTGGCTGAAAGAAAACACGCCGGAAAATTCCGTGATTTTTCATACGGACTGGGACGACTTTCCCAAACTGTTTTATTACAATGATCATAATCGTTATTTGGTGGGACTGGACCCGACTTTTATGTATGAATACGATAAAAATTTATACTGGCTTTGGCGCAATATTTCTGATTATGGGATAGCGTTTGATCGTCCTCTCTTGCAAAAAGAGAAAGAAGATTATAAAAAATTTCAAGATCCGAAAGTAGCTTCGCAATTTATTAATGATAAGTTTAACGCTAATGTTATTTTTGTGCCAAAAGAACGCGCCACATTAAATGAGTTTTTATCGAATAATCCGAGCATCTTTCAAGAGGTTTATAATGATCAATGGGTTAGAATTTTTAGGATATTATGATAAAAACGATATTTTTTGATTTTGGGCGGGTGCTGATGAGTCCGGCTGATGACGGACTTTACGAAGAAAATGACCGGATTTTTAATTTACCTCCGGGGCGAACCGGAGAATTGATCAATGAATTCCAATCGCGCGGGCATTTGGGAGAGTTTACCGAGATGTCCGAGTATTGGCCCAAGCGCACGATAGATGCCGGGCCGATGAATTTTGAACAAGCGCTTAATTTTTGGCAAAAAGTCGTTTCCACGCGCCGGTCAAATGCGGAACTGATTAATTTCATTAAAAAAAATCTTTTCAAAAAATTTCGTTTGGCGATTTTATCAAACTTCACGCCAGATCTGAACGAATATCTAGAAAAATATAAAATCAGCCATTTTTTTGAACGGGTTTTTATTTCCGCCGTTTTGCGGATGAAAAAACCGGACCCAGCAATTTACCGGCACGCGCTCAAAGAAATGGATGTATTGCCGCGGGAAAGCTTGTTTGTGGATGACAAAGAAGAAAATATCGCCACTGCGCGAAATCTGGGAATGCGAGGAGTCGTGTTCGGCGACGCGGAAAAATCAATGAATGAAATAATAAAAATAATAATATGAAATATTCTTTTTGTCCCAAATGCGGCGATAAATTGAAAAGCGTCAATCACGAAAATAAGACGCGTCTGCAATGCTCGGCTTGCGGATTTATTTTTTATCAAAATGCCAAGCCGACCGCTTCGGTGCTTATAGAAAATGACAAAGGAGAAATTTTGCTTACCCGCCGGGCGATTGAGCCGCTCAAAGGATACTGGGATACGGCCGGCGGTTTTTGCGAGGAGGATGAGCATCCGGAAGATGCGGCCAGGCGGGAAATAAAAGAAGAATTGGGCGTGGATGTCGAGCTTACCGGATTGGTCGGGATATTTATGGATTATTATGGCGATGGCGGCGATTGGACTATTAATATTCATTACAGCGGCCGTATCAAAGGAGGAGATATAAAGCCGGCCGATGATATTGACGGTTATGAATGGTTTCCGTTAGATAGTCTGCCTGAAGTGGCGTTTGAAAGCGGCCAATCCGCTCTTGACACGCTGAAAAAGATGCGGGCGAAATAGACTGATAAGCTGGGGAAAGCGGGGAAAGCCGATTTTTTTGGCTAAAACAATACTCTTTTTGCATCGCTGGAATTCTGGTATAATGGAGCATAGTATTATAAACTAAATTATCGCTAATTAAGATCATTATTAATTAAAATAAATAATCAATTTATGTCCAAACGGATTATATTATCAATCGCCCTGTCATTGGGTTTGGCTCTAAGTCTGTCCACTGCGGCCTTTGCCAAAATGGAAGACAAAGATGTGTATTTTGGCGGATCAGCCAAAGAAGCTGTGGCCGAATTTGTTCAAATTAGAGTCCGCGGAACTCTTTCCGAGCTTCCCTCAACTACTCTGCCAGCCACCATTGCCATAACTTCGGGCGGTAAATCATACTTAGTTGATGTCACCGCTTCAACCGCGATTGTCCGGCGCTACAACGGCAAATCAAATCTTACCGAATTCGCGCTTGGCGACGATGTGGAAGTATGGGGAAAGCCCATTGACTCGGGAAATATTCAGGCGAAGATATTAAAGAATCATTCAATCTATCTTACCAACACCAAAGGCGTATTCGGCAACATCAAATCAATTGACGCAGATAATAACGCCCTTGTGTTTAATTGGAAGGACAAAGACTACAATGTCAAAGTGGATGCCGATACCAAAATAATCATTCCGGGAATCAAAGCCAAGGCCAAGCTCGCTGATTTGAAAGTAGGCGATCGGGCGCAGGGCCGGGCCGTGTACAATTCTCTTACGCAAACATACTTGGCCAAGCATATCGTGGTAGTCCGCCGTGGCGGTATAGATCTTTTGAAAAAAACCGCCAAGACGGTGAATAAAACCGGCACCCTTTCCAAGATTGAAGGAACCGCTTTGCCGGCCGTTTTGGAAATGACCAAGGATGGTAAAATCTACAAAATTAATATAACGAGCAAAACCGTGATCACGCGCAAGCACTTTGGCAAATCCGATCTTTCGGAATTCAAAGTTGGAGATAAAATCAGGGTGATCGGCAAATATAACGCGGACACAATGACGATTACCGCCCTGGTATTAAAAAACGATTCGCTTAAATCATTGGACGAGCTTAAAGTAGATGCCGATCAAGACGGCATCGCGGACGCAAGGGACGGCAAATTAAACGATCATGATAATGACGGAACGGTAGATTCCGAAGACGCGGACGACGACAATGACGGAACCGCGGACAAGGACGATAAGAAAAAATTTGACCACGACAATGACGGCTCTCAAGACAAGAAGGACACAGACGACGACAATGACGGGATTGCCGATTCCAGCGAAGCGACCGGCAAACAATTTGATCATGATAACGACGGATCAGAGGATATGAAAGATACGGACGATGATGAAGATGGATTTATGGATGCAGATGAATTGTCAAAATCATGGGATCACGACAATGACGGGATTAATGACTTGAAAGACAGTGACGATGACGATGATGGAATCAAAGATGGTGATGAGGATGAAGGCAAGAAATGGGATCATGATAACGACGGCTCAAAAGATAAAGATGACAACGATGATGACAGCGACGGATTAAAAGATGAAGATGAAGAAGAGGGTGAGGAATTGGATCATGATAATGACGGGACGGATGATAAGGAGGATGACGATGATGACAATGACAGCGTCAAGGACGAAGAAGATGAAAAACCCAATGATAGCGATAATGACGGCACTGACGATAAAGACGAACAGGACGAACAATAAAGAATAGAGCAATAAACGCCCCCTGATGAAGAATCGGGGGGTTTGTTTTTTGTCTGGAAAATGGCTACAATATATTTATGGAATCGCCTAATATTATACGCGATCAGGCGTCACTCACCTATCAGCTTGAAAAAAAAGCGCTTCGAGCGATTGCCGGGCATTTGCCCATTTGGGCAAGTCCTGATTTTTTGACGGGCTTAGGCGTTGTCGGCGCGCTGATAATCGGCACATCTTATCTATTATCGGGAAAAGAGCCGCTTTTTCTTTTGGTTGCGGCCGGAGGATGGGTCGTCCACTGGTTTGGCGATTCGTTGGACGGCACGGTGGCGCGTCTTAGAAAAATAGAGCGGCCGCGCTACGGCCACTATCTTGATCATTTTGTTGATTCGCTGGTCACGCTTTTCATTGTTTTGTGTTTCGCATTTTCCGGATACGGCGACCCGCTTATTTGGATTCTTGTTTTAATCGGCTACTATCTTATCTCTATTCATTCCTATCTTTTGACTGCGGTTATAGGAAAACTCAAACTTTCCTACGGCCTGCTCGGTCCCACGGAAATGCGCATCATTTTCATATTTTTTTCCATTTTTCTATTTTTCAGCAATCCGGAATTTGAAATCCTAGGAAAAAATTTCACCATAGCCGATATTTTGGGGATAGGATTTTTCACGCTTTTTCTGATACTTTTTATCTTTAATGGAATAAAAACTGCCCGGGAGCTTGACTCTTTGGATAAAAGAACGGAATAGGTTTATTTTGATCTTTCGGCCAGATATTCAATTAGGCCCAGAAGAAATGATTTTGTCTGATCGGGTAATGATGATTTTTGTAAAATATTTTTTGATTGAGCGGAAAATTTTTCAACCAGATTTTGAGAATAATCCAGAGAGCCGGTTTGCCGGACGATCGCGCGAACTTCATTGATTTGTTTTTTAGAAATATTTTCATTGCCCAGAACCGATTGGATAATTTGTTTTTGGGAGCCGTCCGCGAGTTTTAAAGCGCGAAGCATTAAAAGAGTCATTTTTCCTTGCCGCAGATCAGAGCCGATCGGTTTGCCGATTTCTTTTTCATCGCCAAAAAGCCCCAAAATATCGTCTTGGATTTGAAAAGCGATCCCCAAAGGCCGGGCAAAATCGCGCAAGGCTCTAATGGCCGGCGGTTTGGCCCCGCCCAAGATCGCGCCTATAACCAGCGGCCCTTCTATGGTATAGCTCGCGGTCTTGTAAATTTGCACTTTAAAAATATCGCTAACTTTTGGATGATTTTTAAATTCTATGGCCACATCCAATATTTCCCCGGCGCCGCATTTGAAAATCATTTGATTCATTTCATCGAGCGCTTTTATTTTTTGTTCAGACGGAAAATTTGATTTGGCAAATAATTCATACGCCCAGACCGAAGAAATATCACCGGCCAAAATGGCCAAGGATTCTCCAATATGATGGCGGTGCGCAGTAGGCATGCTTTTTGACAAGGAGCTTGAAAACCGGCAATGCATTGACGGTTCGCCCCGGCGCAGATCGTCCTGGTCAATAATGTCGTCGTGAATTAAAAAATATGAATGGATAAGCTCCATGCTTGCCCCAATATCAAAAATCGCCGGATTAAGTCTTTTCCCTCCGGCCAAAAATCCCTGCACGGCCAATGCGGCGCGGACCCTTTTTCCGCCGTTAAGCGTTTGGTCCGCCAAGTATTGCGCGGTTTTTCCAATGATCGGATCAATTCTCTTAGCTTCTTTGATCTTTTGTTCAAAAAATATTTCCAGCCGCTTTTGAACCTGATCTTTGATTTTTTCTATATCATCATTAAACATAATGGTTTAATAATATCATTATTTTGATTTTTTTGGTATAATTGCTCCACTATGCGTTTGTCAAAAGAGCAGTTGATTCAAAAAATCAAACAAACTTTAAAGCAAGTCGGGACAAGCCAAATGTCGCAATCGACCTATGACTTGGGCTGGCTTTTGCGCCTGCCAAACCGGGAAAATCCTCAAAAACCGAGCTATCCGCAAATAATTTCTTGGCTGGAAAATTTGCAGCATAAAGATGGAAGCTGGGGAGGTCAAATTCCATTTGCCCATGATCGGGTGATCTCAACGCTTTCGGTGATCGCGGGCGCAAGCCATTGGCCATTAGATGAAAAATGGCGCGGCCGAATCGCCAAAGCCGTAAAAGCCGTGGAAATTTATTCTAAAAAATTATTAAAAGAACCGGAAGCCACCGTGGCGTTTGAACTGCTGTTTTCAAAGCTTTTAAACGACTGCGAGAATTTGGGAATAAAAATTAAATTTCCCGCCCGCGTTTTGAATCATTATTTGAATCTCAAAAAAGAAAAATTATCAAAACTGCCGATTGAAGCGGCGGCAAAATATCCCACCACGCTTTTGCACGCTTTGGAAGCGTTGGACGAAAACAAGACTGACTTAAGAATATTTGAAAAATTCCAATCGCCCGGCGGATCGTTCGGCTGCTCGCCCGCCGCCACGGCTTTTATGCTCTCTCGGGGAATAGGCGGAAAAAAGGCCGAACGGTATTTGAACATTCTGGTTAAGAAAAAAGTTGTGCCGGTTCTTTGGCCGATGGAAATTTTTGAGCGCGCCTGGTCGCTTTTTCCTTTATTTGTTTTGGGAATTGATCAACATTTCACAAAACAAATCGCGCCGCATTTGAAATATCTTCGGCGAGAATGGACAAAAAACGGAATCAGTTTGGGAAAAGATTTTTTGGTTCCGGACCTGGACGACACGGTAATCGCTTTTTATCTTTTAAATGCGAGCGGCGCACGGATTGATTCCGGTTTTCTAAAATACTTTTCCACGCCCGACGGATTGGCTTGTTATCCGGGCGAGCGGGGCGGATCGTTCGGCAGCCATTATGTCAATTTTCTGTTTGCTCTCCCTTTTCTTGATTTTGACAAAAACAATTATTCGGTTGAAGCAGTCGGCGATATTTTGAAAGCAAGCGTTAAAAAAGGATTTTGGAACGATAAATGGCATATTTCGCCTTTTTACGCGTCCTGCAGATTCGTTTTGGCGGCGGCGCGCGATCAGACGCGATCCGCGGTTTTATCTAAAATCACCAGTCGGATTTATAAGAAAAAAAATAAAAATAATTTATGGGGAGCGGGCAATGGAACGGTCGAAGAAACGGCTTACGCTTTAATATCTTTGCTTAAACAAAAAAATGTTAAGAACGATTTCAATAATGCCGTAAAAAAAGGATTTGAAGCGTTGAGCCGATCGGCTAATGTTGACGGAAATTATTCGGAAATGTGGGTGGGCAAATCACTTTTCGTTCCGGCCAACATAGTAAGAATAACGATTTTTTCAGCATTGCTTTTTTATGAAGAAAATAAAAGCCAATTCCGATAAAAACGCGACGCGCGAGCTCGTTAATCAAATTCCTTTATGGATCAAACGGGAGGCGAAACTTCCGCTTCCCGCTTTGCGGAATCTCGCGCAGCTTTGGCTGTTTGTTTTTCCCGGCAAAAAACACGAAAAAGATCGGATGGTTCTGCTGCTTATCGCGGCTTGGATTATTATCACCGACCGATTTTTTGAATCGCGAAAAACTTCGCGGACGCAATTGTTGATATTTTGCCGAGACATTGACTATTGTTTGAAAAAACCGGGACATCGCCAAGATGATAAAAAAACGCTCGGCAAGTCAATGGATTTTTCCATTCGTCTTTTCGCAGAGATTTTTCAAATTCTTTCGGAACAAAAAGCTGATCAAAGATTTCTTGATCAATGGAAGCGATCCGTCAGAAATTTTTTAAAAGGAATGATGAATGAGAGGAATTTTTCATATGCTCATCCGCCGCTTTTGCGCCAATATTTGGAAAACGGCCGGCAGTCAATCGGTTCAAACGCAGTGCTGTACGCTGTGGCGCTTTTGATTTTTCGCAAGCCCCGGTGGCTTGGATCCGAGAAATTTGGTATAATTAATAAAATTATTAAAGATTCGGCCTTGCTGTTGAGATTGATCAATGATCTCGGATCGCATAAGCGCGAAAGCGCGCATAAAATTTTAAACGGCTTGGCCGTATTGATAAAACAAGGAGAGACGGCCGAATCATCCCGCAAAAAAATATCGCGATTAATTGATAAGAAACTCGCGATTCTCAAACGGAGGATAAAATCAGCGCCTTTGGAATTCCGGCCGTTCTTTGCGGCGCTGGACAAGCTTTTGCGCTTTACCTTGAATTTGTATGAAACAAAAGATTACCATAATGAATCGCCCCGTCCCTGAAAAATTTTCGGAGGAAAATTCTCGTGAAAAATTTGACGCGCAAAAAAAACATCTTGAAATAATCAATGCTGCTTCCTTGGCAACGGCCGGAATCGCCGATGTTGAAAGCATTTCTCGATTGGTTTCAAAAGCGTTGGTGGACACCTTGGGCTATAAAATTTCAGTGTTTCAAATTTTGGGGCAAGACGATCTTTTGTATTTTAAAAATGTCAGCACGCCGGGAATCGTTTTCAATCTTCTCCAAAAAGCTTTGGGGATGCCGATTTACGATTTGAAAGTGCCGCTTGCCAAACGCGAAAATTATCTGGTTCGGGCTTTTGTTGAAAAAAAATTCGTCAAAGACGAGGAGCTGCACAAATTCGCCCGGCCTTTTGTGTCAAAGCGGGCGGCGTCAATCATGCAAAAAGTTATGCGGCTTGAAAATATGGCCGCGATGCCGCTTTTAATCAAAAACGAGCCCATCGGCGTTTTATCGGTCGGATCGGGAAAATCTCTGGAAGATTATGAGATTGATTTTTTAAAAACATTTGCCAGTCAAATCGCCATTGCGCTTAATAACGCCAAATTGCTGGATGAGCAAAAAGCGCAGTACCAAGAGCTCCAAGCCGCTTACAAAAAATTGGAAGAGATGCATCAATTGCAGAGCCTGGATCGGGCCAAGAGCGAATTAATCCGTGTGGCTTCCCATCAATTCCGCACGCCCTTGTCCGGCATCCGCTTTGAAGCCGAGTATATTTTGGAAAAAAGAGAGCGGGGCGATTTGGCGGCCAACGAGGC
>SCPX01000064.1 GCA_004298615.1 Patescibacteria group bacterium
TCTGCTGTGAATTACGAAACTCTTTTTCAGTATGTCTTTTTTAGGGTACGGATTTTTTGAAGCTTAAAAAATCCTGAAGTTTTCGCGCCGCCGCGCTCAAAACCCCCTTAAAATGACGCGCCTCAACGAGTTTCGTAATTCAAAGCAAGAATTTGGAAGTCGAGCTTTCAAGTGAGGCGCGTTGCGAGAAGAAGCTGAAAAATGTTATTATTGACTTTGAATTACCTTGAATTACGAAACACCTCAAACGTCATTCCCGCCCCGCCTTCTTCACGGAGGGCAGACTTCGCGGAAATCAGAGAATCAGTAAGAAATACTCCATATTCCCGCATTTGCGGGGATGGCAGAAAAGAGCATTTCGTAATTCAAAGAATTGAAATAAATAAAGGCGATGAAAAAATGCGAATTTTAAATATTTTCAAAACAAGAAAGAAGACTTTGCCGGAATATTTTAGGATTGTTTTATGGTCGTATGATTTCGAGACGATTGATCCGATAAAAGACAAAAAAACTATCATAATAAACGCCATAAATTACGGCGATTTGAGGCATTGGAAATGGCTGGTTGAGTTTTACGGCAAAAAAGCCGTGACGGAAGTATTGAAAATAGCGTCGGGGACGGAAATTAGGCCAAGGGTCAGAAGTTTGGTTTCCATACTTTTTTCAATAAATAATTTTAATTATGAACCCAGAAGTTTTAACTGAATCTGGAAAAGTCATTTTTCCCTTGATCGGCAAGTTTGAAGATTTTTATCTTGCTGGAGGAACAGCGCTGGCTTTGCAGATAGGACATAGAATTTCGGTTGATTTCGATTTATTCTCGGAAAAAGAAATCGGTAAAAATTTATTGGCCAAAGTCAAGCGGGTGTTTGAAAATAAAGAAATTATTCCTTCAGTTAACAATCCGGATGAATTAACCGTTTTTATAAACGGCGTTAAGACCACTTTTCTTAAATATCCTTTTCCCGTTCAAAATAAATTTATTAATTATAATGGGGTAAAGCTGTTGGACGCGAAAGAAATCGCTTCAACCAAGGCTTACACCATAAGCAGGAGTGGAACAATCAAAGATTATGTGGATTTGTATTTTATTCTTTCTGAGAAAATATCTTTTTTGGATGAAATTATGGAAATGGCAAAAAGCAAATTTGGAAACGAATTTAACGATAGATTGTTTTTAGAACAGCTTGTTTATTTTAATGATATTGAAGAGGCAAGCATTAAATTTCTTAAAAAGTCCGTTTCCAAAAAAGAATTGGAAGAATTTTTTAAAACCGAAGTTGGTAAAATTAAAATATAAACGACAAAAACCGCTTGTGCAAAAAATCACAAACTTCTTCAAACATAACGACTGCTTTACTATGATGATAACCGCCAAATTAATTTCTAAACCCCAGCGATAGTGAACAACTTGGAAACTACTTTGAATTACGAAACTCTTACTCGGTGCGTCATTTTAAGGGTACGGATTTTTTGAAGCTTAAAAAATCCTGAAGTTTTCGCGCCGCCGCGCTCAAAACCCCCTTAAAATGACGCGCC
>SCPX01000065.1 GCA_004298615.1 Patescibacteria group bacterium
TTTGAGCTCCATCTCAAAGAGTGCGAGTGGCGGTACGGAAGGGACATTCCACTCCTTGAGGCGGATCTTAAAAAGATATTAAAACATTATTTGCGGGGGTAGTTATCTAGTCTAGAGCCATGTTTAAAAAGATACGAATACAAGTCAAGCTTGATATACGCAAGGATGCGTGGAATTGGTGGGACGCTTGCAATAAAATTTCTTATGGTATTGATTGGGATGAAGAATATAAATTGCATCAAAAAATTAAGAAAACAATTAGAAAGTTTTTGGAAGAAAAATAAAGATTTCCCCCGATTAGTTGATTATGGGGCGGCGATATTGACAAGGAAGAATAACCATTTATAAAAGGAGAGTATATGACAACACCAGCACTCATTCTGCTCGATTTCATCAATGAAATAGTTGATGATAATGGTAAATTTGCCGGCAAGGGTTATCCCGCCTTTCTAAAAGCTCATGATGTCATTAATAATGTGAATGCGGCCATCAACAAGGCGCGCAAAAAAAACATCCCGATCATTTTTGTCCGGGTTGGTTTTTCTCCCGATTACCGCGAATGGCCGGAAATGTCTCCCCTTTTTGGAGCGGCAAAAAAATATAGCGCGCTTCAACTCGGGACATGGGCAACGGAAGTCCATTCCTCAATCAACATGATTGATACGGATTTTCTTATCACGAAACATCGGGTAAGCGCATTTTACGCGACATCGCTCGAAGTCATTCTTAAAACGCTCAAAATAGATACCATTATTCTTGGCGGCGTGGCAACAGATTTGGTTGTCCAGTCAACGGCGCGAGATGCTCACGATCGCGATTACCGTGTAATAGCGCTCGAAGATCTTTGCGGCGCCGGAAGCGAAGAGGATCACAAAAACGCCTTGCGTACTCTCGCGAAGATTGCGATAATATCCAAGAGCGCTGAGGTTCCGGAACTCAATTGATGGTTTGATTAAGCTAAACAAAAACAGGCTCTGTGAGAATTTTTCACAGAGCCTTTATTTTTTTTACATTCCCTGTGTTTTAACTTACTTGCATGCTTTAAGAGAATATTTATAATCCCGCCGACATAGCCGAGCTCGATACTGATGGAATGTTTTTGATCAACGGCAAGATCACCGTAATCGTATCAATATGATACGATTAATACTCCTAAATGACACAATACGATTTTGCGGCGAGAAATTACGCCGTAAAATAAATCCCGCTCCCCTACTTTTTTATTGATTGTTGTATACGATTAAGAGCTCGATGATAAAGAATCGCGCCGCCGAGTGTGAAAGAAAAATTGCGCTGGATTTCTTCAAGGAATTTGATGTCACCGATCGAAAAAGCGTCTTTGTTTGTTTTCGACCCAAGAGCAAGAAAAGCGAAAAGATCTTCTCCGGTAAAAAGCGGGACTACGACCGAAATTCCCGACTGATCGCAAAATTGTTTGATGCCGGAAAGTTTAGTTTTCTGATTTTCGTCTGTGATTTCCTGGATGCGGAATTCCAGCTCCTCCGCAATCAAAATTTGAAAATTATGCGAAAGATAAGAAATAAGCTCGGCGCCTTTTTGGATATCAATAGCCTGATTTGATATTGGCGGTACTGCTTCCCACAATTCCGGAGCTTTGTGGATAAGAAGATCAATTTGTTCAATATTAAGATTCGGCCGCATTTCATCGCGCACGGTCCGGAGCATTTCTTCAATAGTGGCAACAGTGGATGTCAATTTTCTATTCAAGGAATTTGCCGCCGCGCGAAGATCAGCTCTTTTTGGGAAAAAATACGCATTAAGCGCATACTCAACCATCCGCCGCAAAGGATGAAAACCGATTGCGATCAGGATAATAATGAAAATACTGACGACATCGTTCCCGATATGGAAAATATTACCGGTTGTTTGAGATAGCAAAAATACAAAATATGAATACAACCCAAGAGCAATGGCAATTGTTACTGCAAATACTGTCCCCTTGCGAAGGACGAATTTTATATCTAAAAAACGATATCTTAGAATTGCGTAAGCATTTAAAGCAACAAATATAATCGCTGCTAGGCGACCAACATAATAAATATCAGAAGCTGAATCTATTGCGGGCACTATCAAGCCAAAAAAAATCCCAAGCGACCCGGATATCCCAGTCGCCAACAAAACATACTTTATTTGCACCTTATTTATACCGCTTTCTTCTCGAAATCGCTTAATTAAATTAAAAATGCCAAATAGAAAATAAGCTAAAATAAATTCCATGTACACATAGTAGTATCCTGGACCATTCACAAATTCAAGACTATATCCATTTGGATTAATTTTTATCTCCTTGGTTAAAAATCCTGGCATTGCCCAAATAAGAAATACCAAAACAATTTGAAGCCCTAAAATAATAAAAAAAGCCATACGACTTATCACCATTTTCTTGTTTGGAAATGAATATGTAAAAAGAAGAAAAGAGGTAAAAATTAACGATGCCGCAGTCTCAGAAATGTTTCCCCAGATAATCCCGAATTTGCTATCACTAGAAATGTTTTGATAGTGCGATATAATACCGATCGCCACCCACAATCCAACGAACAGGGCTAAAAATGCAAAAAATTTACTAGAAGCACGATTTTTCCCTTTAGAATAAACTATTCCGCCCAAGACCAAACTTAAAATGCTA
>SCPX01000009.1 GCA_004298615.1 Patescibacteria group bacterium
AAGATGTAGCCGATAGCAAAAATTTGGATATTCTGAGAAATTATTTGGATTTTGAAATTTTAGAGGAGCATTACTATACACCGATTTTGTTTAAGCAAGATACGGAGCGTTTTCAGCATATTATAAAAAAGCAAAGCGAAATTGAATTTTTACACACTTTGAAAGAATACTTAACGCAAGATGATAATATGCTGAAAGATTTTGATTGGTGGTACTTTTCAAAAATTGATGAAACAATAGACAGAATTGGAATTCCTTATTTTAATTCGGATAAAAGCCAATATGATAATTTTTATCCGGATTTTATCTTTTGGCTTAAAAAAGGCAATAAGTATTATATAAAGTTTATTGATCCGCACGGCGTTGAATACACAACCAATTCTGCTGACAAAATTGACGGATTCCTTGATTTTGTGGATGATTTGGATAAACTAAGAAGCAAGAATCTTGAAAAGGTTAATTTGTATTATTTCAACGAGCAACAGCCGGGCAGAGAAATTAAGGAAGAATACAGAAGATATTGGACAAATGATTTTGTGAAGATATTTTCCTAATTTGAGGCGGCGCGGCAGTTGATATGGCACAAATTCCGTATATGAAAAAACAAATTCAGCTTTATAAGCAAAATATTGAATATACGGTTAAAATCAGCAAGCGCGCGCGAAGAATGAGATTGGCGGTTTATTTAGACGGCCGTTTTGTCGTTACTGTGCCCAAGAATATCAATCAAGGATTGATTGAGCGGTTTATCGCCAAAAAATCGCAGTGGATCATTGATAAACTGGATTATTTCAAAAATCTCCGCAATAAAAGTATTTTGAAAAAAGAGGCCAAGTTTTCGGAATACAAGGAACAGGCGCTGCTTCTCGCCAATGAACGGATTCGGCACTTTAATTCTTTTTACGGCTTTCAATTCAATAAAATATACATCAAAAACCAGAAAACGCGGTGGGGAAGCTGTTCAAAAAAAGGAAATTTGAATTTTAATTTTAAAATCGCCCTTTTGCCGCAGCGCTTGGCGGACTACATTGCGGTGCATGAGCTCTGCCATCTCGGAGAATTTAACCATTCTCGGAAATTTTGGAATCTTGTCGCGAAAACCATTCCGGATTATTCGGAAATGCGAAACGAATTGAAAGAAAATGGAATGAGTTATTATTAACGAATACCGCCGCGCGTTTTGATTATTTTCTCTTATTCGCGCGAATAGGCGATATAAATAGTTGCTGTAATGCGGCGGGAGATTTAAAAATTTGCCTTTTTATTTGGATGTAGTATACTGATTTAAGTTTTAATGCCCAAGAATAGGGGATTTTTTGTTTAATACAATTCTATGACCGTGCGGCGTAAAATTTGGTTATCTTTTTTGGCAATTGCCGTGATTTTCGTTTTGGCGGTTTTTATCGCTCTGCCGCAAATTCCAAAAAAGCTCCGGCTGTCTTTTTTTGAAAAAACCAAGATTAATTTCGGTCTTGATATCCAAGGCGGAACGCGCTTGATTTATGAGGCCGATGTTTCCCAAATGAAAGACGCCGACAAAACCGATGCCGTGGAAGGGGCGAGAGATGTGATTGAGCGGCGCGTCAACGCTTTTGGCGTGTCCGAGCCGGTGGTGCAGACGAGCAAGGCGGGCGGCTCTTTTCGGGTAATGGTGGAATTACCCGGAGTAAAAGATGTCCAACAAGCCATCAAAATGATCGGCGAAACGCCGCTTTTGGAATTCAAAGAACAGCCGGAATTTCCGCCTCTGACGGACGAGCAGACAAAAGAAATGGAAGAATTCAATAAAAAAGCCAAAGAAACGGCCGATGATATTTTGAAAAAAATAAATAAAGGCGAAGATTTTGACGCATTGGCCAAAGAAAAATCCGAAGATCCCGGATCAAAAGAGCAGGGCGGCGATTTGGGATATTTTCAAAAGGGCCAGATGGTGCCGGAATTTGAAACCGAAGTTTTTGATAATTTAAAAGTCGGAGAAGTAAGCAAAGAGCCGGTGAAAACGCAATTCGGATACCACATTATTAAAAAAATTGACGAGAGGGAAACGGACAAAGAGGGTGAAAAAGTGAAAGAAGCGAAAGCCAGCCATATTTTAATCAAAATTAAAACCGAAACCGATTATCAGGATCGTACCGGAGTGGATCCTTACGGATTTAAAAATACCGATCTTTCGGGCAAGCAATTGAAAACTTCGGCGGTGCAATTTGACCCCAATACCAATGAGCCGGTGGTGAATATTGAATTTGACGATGAGGGTTCGCGGCTTTTTGCGGAAATTACCAAGCGCAATGTGGGCAAGCCCGTGGCGATTTATTTGGACGGCCAGCCGATTTCCGTTCCGAGAGTCAATGAAGAAATAACGGGCGGGAGCGCCGTGATTTCCGGCCAATTTGATTTGCAGGAAGCCAAAGAATTGTCCAGGCGCCTCAATGCCGGAGCGCTGCCCGTGCCGATTAAAATTTTAAGCCAGCAAAATATCGGAGCAAGCCTGGGCAAGGATTCGGTTGAGAAAAGCATTGTGGCCGGAATTATCGGGATAGCCGCCATCGCTTTTTTCATGATTTCATTTTATCGCTTTCCCGGTTTATTGGCCGTATGCGCTCTGATTCTGTATTCGTTGATCGTATTCGCGATTTTCAAAGTTTCATCCCTGACTTCTTTTCCCATTACCATCACATTGGCCGGGCTCGCCGGTTTTGTACTGTCTATCGGTATGGCCGTGGACGCCAATATTCTGATTTTTGAAAGAATGAAAGAAGAATTGCGCCAGGGCAAACCCTTGTACCGCGCTATGGACGACGGATTCAGCCGCGCATGGCTTTCCATCCGCGATTCCAATGTATCAAGCCTTATCACCTGCGCAATTTTATATATGTTCGGCACAAGCGTTGTCCAGGGATTTGCTTTGTCTTTGGCGATTGGAATCGCCGTAAGCATGTTTTCCGCCATTACGGTTACGCGGACGCTGATGCGGATCGCAATGGGAAAATTTATCGGAAAACATTTGGGATGGGTGGCATCGGGAATGCCCAAAGAAGTTAAAAGTTAGAAGTTAAAAGTTCAAATATATGTTTCGGATAATTCAAAAAAGAAAAATTTGGTACGGTTTATCCCTTTTATTTTTAATTCCCGGAATTATTTCCTTGATTCTATGGGGATTGAAGCTGGGTAATGATTTTACGGGCGGATCTCTTTTGGAGTATAAATTTTCCGCACAGCCGGAAATTTCCGCCATTAGCGAAAAAATTACGCCTCTTGATTTGGGAAAATTTTCCATATCCCCGGTCGGATCGGACGGCATAACCGTTAAATTAAAACCGATTGACCAGGAAACGGTTGATAAAATCACCAAAGCGGTTCAGGAAAAATATGTGGACGCTCAAATTTTAAGCTTTGAAAGCATCGGCCCCACCATTGGCGCGGAATTGCGGCAAAAAGCGTTTATGATGACCGGATTGGTGCTCTTGGGAATTTTATTGTATGTCACTTATGTTTTTCGCGGAGTAAGCAAAAATTCTCCGGTTTCCAGCTGGACCTTCGGCGGAGCGACTATTATAGCGCTTTTTCACGACGCGCTGGTAGTGATCGGCATCGTTTCAATTCTTGGACATTTTTTCAATTTTGAAGTGGATACGCTTTTTGTCACGGCTCTTTTGACAGTGATTGGATTTTCCGTCCACGACACGATTGTAGTTTTTGACAGAATCAGAGAGCGATTGCGCGTGTCATACGGCCACACTTTTGAAACAACTGTAAACGAGAGTATCAATCAGACGATTATCCGATCAATCAATACTTCGGCGACCGTATTAATCGTTCTCCTTGCTTTGTATCTTTTTGGAGGAGAATCTTTGCGCGATTTTGTACTCGTGCTTTTAATCGGTATCACGGCCGGAACATATTCGTCAATTTTTATCGCGAGTCCTTTGCTTATTACCTGGGAAAAAATCAGAGCGAAGACCGGACGGTAAAATAATATAAAAGATAAAATATGGAATGCCAATAGCCCGCTTGATTGAGCGGGCTTTTTGTTTTATAATATTTTCTTAGTGCGGGGTTGACATATTTTACTAATTGTGATATACTAAAATTAATTAAATTATTATTAATTTAAAATCAATATGGATGAAACTAAAGAAACAGGAGGGGGACACGCATCAATTCTTGATGCCGTATTGCATCAACAGCAGACTCACGCGGCCGATATGCCGATTGAGGACCGGCTAAGGCAATTGCTGGCCACTTTGCCGCAACGCGACCGGGAGATCATAGAAGGTCATTTCGGTCTTTTTGGCGCGCCGTTCGCCACTCTGGAAGAAATCGGACACCGCTTCTCAATTACCAGGGAGAGGGTAAGGCAGATTGAAAGAAGTTCAATTGCGGTTTTGCGCAAATCCAAAAGTTATGATCAGTTTATCAGGCCGTTTGAAGACGGAGTCGTGCAATTATTGGAAGAAAGCGGGGGCGCGATGGGCGAAGATGATCTTTTTTCTGAAATTTTCGGCAAAGCGATCAATAAGCTTGGCAATGTTCCGCAATTTATTTTCGGAGAATTGCTTGGGCGCCTGGAAGTCATTGAGCCTGGCCGAATGACGAGAAAAGGCTGGCGCCTGAAATTGAGTTCCTGGGATTTCATTGAGCAAACACTCTCGGCTTTCGAGCAAATTGTCGGAGAATTGTCCGGTCCCGTATCCGAGGATGATTTATTTTCCGTCATAGAAAAATCATCATATTTTCAGGAACACAATGCCCAGCTTTCCCATAAAGTGATTTCATCATTTCTCGGACTCTCGCTGCGCATCCGCAAAAATCCTTTCGGCATGTGGGGATTGGCCGAGTGGCCGGAAATAGTGCCCAGGAGAATGAGTGATAAAATTTATCTGGCTATGAAAAAAAGGGGCTTGCCCATGCATTTCAAGGATATTGCCAAAACGATCAATGAATTCAAATTTGACCAAAAAATCGCCCATCCGGCCACGATCCACAATGAATTGATAGTCAATAGAAAATATGTATTGATCGGCCGGGGAATTTACGCGCTTAAGGAATGGGGGTATGATCCGGGAGTGGTGGCTGATGTGATCGCCGATATTTTGCAAAAATCCGGAAAGCCGCTCACGCGCGAGCAAATAGTGAGCGAAGTTTTGAAAAAGCGGCAGGTAAAAATCGCGACTATTCATCTGGCGCTGACCAATAAAAACAAATTTCAGAAATTATCAACCGGGGAATATGCCCTTCTCAATTGAAATCGGCGGACAGCCATTTTTTGAAACAATGATGGGATGGATCGCTCAAGGTCCATTTGTTTTTGCTTTGAATGTATTTATAAACGGCGGATGGATTTTCGTGGTTTTTTTAGTGATATACGGAGGGTATTTGGGATGGCTGGATAATCGCCAGGGAAAATTTATTAACAGCTGGAATCGAATTTTTTTGGCCATTGATGTTCCGAAGATGAATGAGCAGACGCCTAAAGCCGTGGAGCAAATGCTGGCTCATTTGGCCGGAGCGTACAAGACGCCGATTAAGAAAGAAGTGCATTGGGACGGTTTTGTTCAGCCATGGTTTACCCTGGAATTGATAAGCATTGAAGGATATATTCAATACATTATCAGCGCGCCGGAAAGATACCGCGATTTGGTGGAGGCGGCCGTGTATTCCCAGTATCCGGACGCGGAAATCACCCAAGTGGAGGACTACACCAAAGGATTTGAAACCAAAACATTTTTTCAAACTCATGATTTGTGGGGAACGGAATTAGCCCTGAAAAATGATCAGGCCTATCCTATACGCACCTATCCGCAGTTTGAACATGTTTTGTCCGGAGAATTTTTGGACCCGCTGGGGCCGCTTATGGAAATTGTCGGCCGGATGAGCCGAGGCGAACAATTGTGGCTCCAGATTTGTATTAAGCCGATTAAAGACAGTTGGATTGAAAAATCAGAAGCGTTGGTGAGGAAATTAATCGGAGCAAAAAAATCAGGCGGTAGCACCGGAATTTTTGGCGGTATTGTTAAAGAATTTGAAGGGATTTTTCAAGAAATGCTGAATCAGATAAATATTCGTCCGGGCGAAACGGCAAAAAAAGAAAAAAGCGATATGCCGAGCCTGATGCAGCACCTTTCCCCCGGAGAAAAAGCCGCGGTTGAAGCGATCCAGCTCAAAGCGTCAAAAACCGGATTTCAATGCAAAATCAGGATGATGTATTTGGCGCACAGAGAAGTGATGAATAAAGCCAAAGGAGTGGAAGGTTTTATGGGAGCGATGCGGCCCTTTGAAGCGCTTGGTTTAAACGGTTTCAAAGTGGAAAAGCGCACCAAAACGGCAGTCAATTATTTATTGGTCAAACAGCGCTTAAGATCGCGGCAGATAAAGCTCTTGCGCGCTTATAAATCTCGCAGCATGTGGCTGGGCGGAGGTTTTTTTGTTTTGAATATTGAAGAATTGGCGACACTCTATCATTTCCCGACTATATCAGTCAAGGCGCCGCTTTTGAAACGCACTGAAGCGAAAAGAGCCGAGCCGCCTTTCGGCATCCCCATTACCGATATAGAAGAGATCCCGACAAAAGTGACGGCCAAGCCGGCGGAAGCCAAAGAAACGCCGCCGTCTGAAATACCGATAGTAGATTAATTATGTCTCCCATTCCCCAGCTTGAAAAATTAAACGGTACAGAGGTGATTCCTTTTGCCGAAACGAATTATCGCGGCGTGCGGCGAAAATTCGGCATTAAAAAAGACGATCGGCGCCGGCATATGTATTTGGTCGGCAAAACCGGCATGGGAAAATCCACGGTAATGGAAAATATGATCATTGAAGATATCCGGGCGGGGCACGGAGTGGGCGTAATTGATCCGCACGGCGATTTGGTGGAAAAAATCTTGGAGTTTATTCCGGCAAACCGCATCAATGACATTGTTTATGTGAATCCGGCCGATATGGATTGGCCCATCGCATTCAATGTTTTGGAATCGGTGGATGAAAAGCACAAGCATTTGGTGGCATCCGGCCTCATGGGCGTATTTAAAAAAATCTGGCCCGATGTTTGGAGCGCCAGAATGGAATACATAATGAACAATACCATCTTGGCGCTTTTGGATTATCCGGGCAGCACAATGATGGGAATCCAGAGGATGCTTTCCGACAAAGACTACCGGAAAAAAGTTGTTGATAAAATCACCGATCCGGTGGTAAAAATGTTTTGGGTGGAAGAATTCGCCAAATACAATGAGCGGTTTGCTTCGGAAGCGATCGCGCCGATCCAAAATAAAGTGGGTCAATTTCTTTCTTCCACAATGATTAGGAATATCGTGAGCCAAGTAAAATCCACGATAGATATGCGCGAGATTATGGATAATGGAAAAGTGCTTTTGCTGAATCTGTCCAAAGGCCGGATCGGCGAAGACAATGCCCGGCTTCTCGGCGGCATGATTATTACCAAGCTTCAGATTTCGGCAATGGAGCGGGTGGATATCCCGATGGAAGAGCGGCGCGATTTTTTTCTTTATGTTGACGAATTTCAGAATTTCGCCACCGAGAGTTTTGCCAGTATTTTGTCCGAGGCCAGAAAATACCGCTTGGATTTGATTTTGGCCCATCAATATCTGGAACAGCTTGACGAAAAAGTGCTGCCGGCGGTTTTCGGCAATGTGGGCACGATTGTCTGTTTCAGGATCGGAGCGCAAGACGCGGAATTTATGGAAAAAGAATTTATGCCGAAATTCGAACAGACCGATCTGGTGAATATTACGAAATTCAATATGTATATCAGATTGATGATTGACGGCGTTGCTTCCGAACCATTTTCCGCCACGGGTCTGCCGCCCTTGAGAGACGAAGAAAAAACGGAAAATATGGAGAAAATAATCCGATCTTCGCGCGAGCGGTATGCAAAACCGAGAGCGATTGTGGAGGATAAAATCGCGCGCTGGACCGGAATGATGGGAGGAGCCGAAGAGGAAGAAGTTGTGAAGCCGCGCAAAATTTTACCAAAGACAAATATTTTCAGCCAGCCGAGCGAAGCGCCGCGTCCTCTGGTGAAAGTCGCTCCGAAAATATTACCCGAGCCGGAAGCGGTAAAAACCCCAGAAATAATCAGCTTGTCAGACGCTTTGAAACAACCGCCGGTCGGCTTCAAATCAATTCGTCAGGCTCCGCACGCCGAACAGCCAAAAGAATCTGTAAGAAAAACCATAGCGCAGCCATCGGTCCAGCCGCCTCAAAAAATCCCGGCTGCAATTTCTGTTCGCCCGGCTGCGCCAATCGCGCCCGTTGTTCGTCCGGTAGCAATCGTCCCGCCGTCAATTCCTAAAAAAACGATAAAGCTGTTCAATCAAAAACCTCGTCCGATTGAAAAAAAACTTATGCCAAAGACAGTAGTAAAGCTGATGAAATAAGAGATATACACAAAATCAATTATGCCAAAAAAAACAATAAAATCCGATTTTTCCAAAAAAATCGTTATTTATAAAACCGCCAAAGGGCCGGAGCTGGAGGTGCGGTTAAATGAAGAAACGGTATGGCTGGATGCTCATCAAATAGCGACGCTTTTTGGCACGCAGAGACCGGCCATTGTAAAGCACATTAACAATATTTATCAGACAGGTGAATTGGAGCAAAAATCAACCTGTTCCATTTTGGAACAGGTTGCCGCAGATGGCAAAATAAGAAAAATGAATCTTTATAATCTAGATATAATTATTTCAGTCGGCTACCGCGTCAATTCCAAGAAAGCGACTCAATTTAGAATTTGGGCGACAAATACGCTGAAAGATTATTTATTAAAAGGCTACGCGATCAATGAAAAAAGATTGTTAAATGCTCAAGAAAAATTCAAAGAATTGCAAAGCGCTATTTCTTTTTTGCAAGAAAAATCAAAATACGAATTATTATCCGGCCAAGAGCATGAGATTTTAAATTTGCTCGCCAACTATTCAAAGACCCTTACTTTATTAGAACAATACGATAAAGACAATTTGAGCGTTTCAAAAAAGGGGAAAGGTAAGTTTATTCTCGGATATGAAGAGGCGCAAAAAGTGATTAGCGCGCTCAAAAAAGATTTGATTGCCAAAAAAGAAGCCGGCGATCTTTTCGGGCAAGAATACGAAGGCAAACTCCAAGGAATAATCGGCAATATTTATCAGACATTCAGCGGTAAAGAGCTTTATTCATCACTGGAAGAAAAAGCGGCGCATCTTCTGTATTTTATCATCAAAGATCATCCGCTCGCCGACGGCAATAAACGCACCGCCTCGTTTTTATTCGTGTATTTTCTGGACAAAAATAATTTTATTTACAGAGAATCCGGCGAAAATAAAATCAACGATAATGCTTTAGTCGCGTTGGCGCTTTTGATTGCTATTAGCGATTCCAAAGACAAAGAAATAATGATAAAAGTAATCACGAATTTATTGCAATAATGGAATTTTATTGAATCCGATAATTGAAAAATAAGACAAAAGTGATCATAAGAAAGTAATTATCAAAGCTTAACTGCCGGTTATGCAAAACAAAAATAAAATCGTTTTATCGCTGATCGCCTTGGCTGTTTGCGGTATATTTGGTGTTTTTTTGCTTAATTTTAACAGCGCGCGGGCGAAAAATAATTTTGTTTCCGAAAATGCGGCGGCCGGAGAATTTATTGTGAAATTAACTAAAGATTGGAATAACAGCGAAGAAAAAGTCATTAAAATTAAAAATCTTTTTAAAAAATTTGGGATAGCTATTGATTCTTTGAATGACGGCCAATCGGAAACATTGAAAAATAGATTGCTTGTGAAGCTCGCTGATGCGAAAAAGTCGGAAATGTTTTTTAAAGCGGCTAAAGAATTTTCATTGATTGAGTCAATATCGCCTAATTATATTTACAGGCCATTTTTTACGCCCGGTGACCCGCTGTACTCAAAACAATGGAATTTTGAAAAAATAAAAATTTCGCAAGCGTGGGATCAGGACGCGGTTGAACCGCTTTACGGCGGTGATCCTAGCGTTATTGTCGCCATAATAGATACTGGCGTGGCGTATGAGACTTACAGTACTTTTGTGCAGGCGCCGGATTTGGCCGGAACAACTTTTGTCCCGGGTTATGATTTTGTGGAAAATGATGATCACCCGAATGACGCGGTCGGACACGGTACGCATATTGCCGGAACGATCGCGCAAACGACGAATAATGGAGCGGGCAGCGCCGGAATCGCTTTTAATGCCAAGATAATGCCGCTCCGGGTGTGTTCGGATATTTGTTTGTCAAGCGCGATTGCCCAAGCCGTGCTTTTTGCCAAAAATAACGGAGCCAAAGTTATAAATATGAGCCTGGGCGGAGACGGCGATGATCCGGTGCTTCATTCGGCCATTCAGGAAGCCAGAAATGCCGGAATTGTAATCGCGGCCGGCGTGGGAAACGGCGGAGACGATGGAATCGGCGATTCCAGTATTTCTTATCCGGCGGCTTATGAAGAGACGATTGCCGTAGGCGCCGTCCGTTTTGATAATGCGCGGGTCCAGTATTCAAATTTCGGCGCAGGATTGGACATTATGGCGCCGGGCGGAGATTCGTCGGTTGATCAAAACGGCGATGGAAGTCCGGATGGAATTTTACAACAAACATTTCCCGGCTCCTGTTATGTAGGCGGAGCGACGAGTACTACAACATTTGATTATTTGTTTTGCCAGGGAACATCAATGGCTACTCCCCATATATCCGGAGTGGCGGCGCTTCTTTTTTCTGCCGGATATTCCGGAGCGGACATTCAAAAAATTATTGAAAATTCCGCAACTGATCTCGGAGCGGTCGGTTATGAGACCGAATACGGCTACGGATTGGTTGACGCGGAAAAAGCAATGCAGACCGGGATTTCCGGATCTTTAAAAATAAACCGACAGACTTTTGATCCGAATTCGCAAATTATTGATCTTTTAATAACCGCCTTTGGCGCGCGCGGTTCCGCTGAAATGTCATTTTCCAACAATAATGCCGATTGGTCGCCGTGGGAGATTTTTGCCGACGCGAAAAATTGGAACGCGTCCGACCCCGCTTACGGCGGTTCGGAATCAAGCGGCGGAAAATTGATTTATGCGAGGCTTCGCGATTCGGCCGGACGAGTAAGTAATAGTTTATCAACTTCCACCAGTATTGACGCCGTGCCGCCGATTATAACCCTGAAAGGACAAAATCCGGGCCGTGTGATATTAGGAAGTGTTTATGCGGATGCGGGCGCCGGCGCTTTGGATAATGTTGACGGAGATATTTCCGCCAACATCGTTGTTTCCAGCGCCGTTAATACGGCGGCGCGCGGATCCTACGAAATAAAATACGGCATTATTGATTCGGCCGGAAATGCCGCAGAAACGACAAGGACGGTTTATGTGGTAGAGCCGATTATCGCGACCGGCCCCAAAAAAGGCGGACCCCAAGTGCGCGTGTTTACTACGGATGGAAAATTAACCAGCCAATTTATGGCCTTTGACAAGAAAAAAGATTTGATGGGAATAAATGTCGCGGTCGGCGATTTGGACGGCGATTACAATCCGGAAATAATTGTGAGTAAACGACAGGGCGGAGATTCACGCATAAAGATTTTTGATTTGTCGGGC